>JAZFQY010000112.1:0-2236 GCA_036445355.1 Alphaproteobacteria bacterium | reverse complement strand
AGAAACATCATCACCACCTGCTCCAGGGCGATGAAGCGGATGGCTTCTCCGGACAGGCGGATGAAGCGGTCGATCTGGTTTGGCAGCGGCAAGAGGCCGATCAAGTCCTTGCCGTCCGTGGTGCGGGTAAGCTGGAAGACGATGGCGAAGCCGAGGTTGGGCAGGAAGGGAAATGGGTGCGCCGGGTCCACCGCCAGGGGTGTGAGCACCGGGAAAATCTCGGAGAGAAAATATTGTTCGAGCCAGCCGCGTTCCTCGTCGGCCACCTCGGCCGGCTCGAGCACCGCGATCCCGACCTGGCGCAAGGCCGATTGCAGCTCGCACCAGACCTCCTGCTGCCGGGCCATGAGCCGGCCGGCACGGCCCTTGATCGCCGCCAGTTGCTGCGCCGGCGTCAGGCCGTCCTGGCTCAGAGTGGTGACGCCCGCCGTCACCTGCGCCTTCAGGCCGGCGACGCGCACCATGTAGAACTCGTCGAGATTGGTGGCGGAGATGGACAGGAAGCGGATGCGCTCTAGCATCGGATGGCGCCGGTTCGTCGCCTCGTCCAGGACGCGCTCGTTGAACGCCAGCCACGACAGCTCGCGATTGATGAAGCGCGCCGGGCTGCCGATATCGGGCGCGTCCGCCGAGATCGCTCGCTTGGTCACGCTCGCCACTGTGTCCGCTCCCCTCCGGGTCCTCTGACCGCCGCCAGGCTAGCGCAAAGCCCCCCAACAATCGATTGGACCGGCATCGCCAGTGTGCCGCCCGACGCGACGGCGGCTAGTGGTGCGACTCTGACATTTCGATCCCTCAATGTCAGCCCGCACCACTAGACTAACTTTTTGATTATGCTCAATTCTTTTCGACACTTGATCCCAATTCCATCGGCACCAAATGTCGGAATTGAACCACTAGGGGGTATTTAGGTGTCCTCGCCCTCCGGCGCCAGCCGCGCCAGCACCTCCCGCGCCAGGGGCACCGTCACCGCCTGTTGCCGGGCCAAGGCCGCTGCATCGATATCGGCGACGAGGCGCCGTGCGGCGGCGAAGGACCGCTCCATGCGCGGCAGCAGGAAGGCCAGCACCTCCCGGCCGACGCGGAGCTGGCGATCGGCGAACAGCTTGACAATCAAGGCGGCGATGAGCGCCTCGTCGGGCGCCTCGATGGCCACCGCCGGCAGCGCGGCCAGGCGCGAGCCCAGGTCGGCGAGAACCAGCGGCCAGCGCGCCGGCGGGCGCCGTCCGGTCAGCAGCAAGTGGCCGCCGCCCTCGGCGAGCAGGTTGTAGAGGTGGAACAGCCCTTCCTCGGCGCCGGCGTCGAGCCCGCCCTCGGCGTCCTCGATGACGACGGCGGGGCCGGCGGCGAGAGCGGCGTGTGCGTCGCCCGTGGCCAGTGACATGGCACGCACCTCGCGCGCCTCCGACCGCCGGCACCAAACTTCCGCCAGATGGCTCTTGCCGCTGGCCGCCGGCCCCCAGATCGCCAGGCCGGGCGCCGGCCAGTCGGGCCAGCGGTCGATCCACGCCACCGCCGCCCGATTGCACGGCGCCACCAGAAAGTCCTGGCGGCCCAGGGCAGGCCGGCTGGGCAGGTCGAAGACCAGTTGCTCGCCCATCATCCCTCGTCGTCGCCGCCGGCCGGGGGCGTGGCACCGAGATAGAGGGCGCTGTGCATGTAGCGATCGAGGCCGAAGCGCACCACCACGCCGATTGCCGCCGCCGCCGGCACGGCCAGCAGCACGCCGACGAAGCCGAGCAGTACGCCGCCGGCCAGGACGCCGAAGATGAGCCACACCGGGTGCAGGCCGATGCGCTGGCCGACCAGCCTGGGCGTCAGGAAGTTGCCCTCCAGCGCCTGACCGGCGATGAAGATGGCCGCGACGAGGGCGATGCGCAGCCAGTCGTCGCCGAACTGAAACAGGGCCACGCCCATGGAGACCACGAATCCGGCGATGGCGCCGAGGAAGGGCACGAACGAGATGGCACCGGCGCCGAGGCCGATGACGAGGCCGAAATCGAGCCCCACCAGGCTCAACCCGACGGCGTAGAGCAGGGCCAGAATCCCCGCCACCACGGCTTGACCGCGCACGAACCCGGCCAGCCGGCGGTCGATTTCCCTGAGTTGCTCCCGGATCAACTCGGCATGGGGGCGGGGCAGCCAGCCATCGATGCGCACCACGATCCGGTCCCAGTCGCGCAGCAGGTAGAAGGCGACGATGGGCGTGATGAACACCAGCGACAACAGGTTCAAG
>JAZFQY010000111.1:0-4576 GCA_036445355.1 Alphaproteobacteria bacterium | reverse complement strand
GCCTGAGCAGCTCCGGCCCGGCGGCGAGGCACGCCACTGGTGCCGCGCGCCACAGGATGCCGCCGACGCCGTCGAGGGAGAAGGCGTCGTCGCCGTCGGACTCCATCGCCGTCACTCGGGCCCCCATTTCGCCGCGCAGCGCCCGGTTGGCGGCGCGCATGAAGGCGCCGTCCTCCTCGCCGTCGTCGGGCATGAACCGGAAGCCCAGCACCCGGCCCAAGACCTCGCCCTCGACGACGACATCGCCCGCCGCCGTGACCCCGGCGACCAGCGCGCCGCCGCGCTCGCGCAGGCGCCGCAGCACGGCCGCCGAGCGCCGGTCGACGAAGCGCTGGGTCAGGCGATCGTGCAGGGCATCGGAGAGCTTGTCCTCGAGCGCCCGCGCCCGGCCCTGCCAATGGCCGGCGTCGTCGAGCCAGTCGGCCCGGTGCGACAGGTAGGTCCAGGTGCGCACATGGGCGATGCGCGCCACCAGGGTGTCGATGTCGCCGTCATTGCGGTCGAAATGGGCGAGAGCGCGCGCGATATAGTCGGGCGGGATCACGCCGGGCCCGGTCGCGAGGTGCCGGTACAGGTGACCGAGCAGGCGCGGGTGTCCGTCGCTCATATCCTTGCGGTAGTCGGGCGTCTGGCAGACGTCCCATAGGAGCCGAACCGCCGCCGGGTTGGTGGCGAGCGCGGCGATCTCCGGATCCTTCATCAGGTATTCGAGGGCCGCCACGTCATCGGCGCCGCGGGCGCGCATCATCGCCGGCGCCGGCGGACGCACCTCCAGGCTGCGCTTGAGGCCGGCGGGGGAGCGAAAGTCGAGGTCGGCGTTGCGCCAATATACCGACCGCACGGCATCGAAACGATGATCCTCCACCGCCGTCACGATCTCCGGCTCTATTTCCACCAGATCGCCGGTTACGCCGAAGGTCCCGTCGTTCATGTGGCGGCCGGCGCGGCCGGCGATCTGCGCGATCTCCGCCGCCGCCAGGCGCCGCGGCGCGTGCCCGTCGAACTTGCCGAGGGCGGAGAAGGCGACGTGGTTGATGCCCATGTTGAGGCCCATGCCGATGGCATCGGTGGCGACCATGTAATCGACCTCGCCTGCCTCGTACATCGCCACCTGGGCATTGCGGGTCCGCGGGCTCAGGGCCCCGAGCACCACCGCGGTGCCGCCCCGCTGGCGCCGGATCAGCTCGGCGAGGGCATACAGGTTGGCGGCGGAGAAGGCGATGACGGCGCTGCGCGGCGGCAGGCGGGCGAGTTTCTTGCGTCCGGCATAGGTGAGCCGGGACAGCCGCGGCCGGCGCACGAAGACCGCCTCCGGCACCAGCTTGCGGATGATGGGCGCGATGGTCTCCGCGCCCAACAACATGGTCTCCTCCTCGCCGCGGGCGCGCAGCAGGCGTTCGGTGAAGATGTGGCCGCGCTCCGGGTCGGTGCATAGCTGCACCTCGTCGAGGGCCAGGAAATCGACCCGCCGGTCGAGCGGCATGGCCTCGACCGTGCACAGGAAGTAGCGCGGGTTGGGCGGAACGATGCGTTCCTCGCCGGTGATCAGCGCCGTCGCCCGCTCGCCCTTGAGCCGGCGCACGCGGTCGTAGTTCTCGCGCGCCAAGAGGCGCAAGGGAAAGCCCATCATGCCGCTGCCATGGCCGAGCATGCGGTCGATGGCCAGGTAAGTCTTACCGGTGTTGGTCGGGCCGAGGACGGCCGTCACCCGGGCACTGGTGTCGGTACGGACCATGGCTCCATGTTTGGGCGCCGCCGCCGGTATTGCAAGAATGACTTATTCTTGCGGCGCGTCCCTGACCAGCGGCACGAAGGCGACATCGAGCACCTTTTGGCTGGCGACGGCACCATCGTCGTCCTTGGTCACCCGCAGCAGGCTCTGCCCGAGCCATCCGAAGCCGCCGGAAACCGGCACGACCATGCGCCCGCCGGGCCTGAGCTGCGCGACCAGGGCCGCCGGCAGCCGCGCCGCGGCGGCGGTAACGATGATGGCGTCGTAGGGCGCGTGATCCGGCCAGGCCAGATGCCCGTCGCCGGCGAGATATTCGATGTTGGCATAGCCGAGCCCGGCCAGGGTCTCCTGCGCCAGCTGCATCAGCTCGGGGATGCGCTCGACCGTATAGACCTGGGCGCACAGCTCCGCCAACACCGCCGTCTGATAGCCGCATCCGGTGCCGATCTCGAGGGTCCGGTCGCCGGCGCCGAGATCCAGGAGCTCGGTCATGATGGCAACGATGTAGGGCTGGGAGATGGTCTGGCCTTGGCCGATGGGCAGCGGCCGGTTCTCCCACGCCATGTCGCGCCAGGCCCCGGGCACGAAGGCCTCGCGCGGCACGCGCTCCAGCGCCGCACGCACGCGCGCCGCGAGCGCGGGTCGCCCGGTCATGGGTGCCGTGGCGGCTGCCTCGGCGTCGATCTCCGCCAGCAGCTCCTCGCGGGTACTCGGCCGGACGAGCCTCATATCAGACCTTGCAGGGCGCATAGAGCTTGCACATATCTGCGGCGTCCCAACCGGACGCGACGCAACCGGAGCCCAGGATCACGGACCGCGCCATGAGCCAGGAGACGCACCAGTTCCAGGCCGAAGTCGCTCGGCTGCTCGATATCGTTGCCCATTCCCTCTATAGCAACAAGGAGATCTTCCTGCGCGAGCTGATCTCCAACGCCTCCGACGCCTGCGACCGGCTGCGCTACGCCGCGCTCACCGATGGCGATCTGATGGAAGGCGACGCCACCCTGCGCATCGTCGTCGAGGCCGACGCCAAGGCGCGCAGCCTGAGCGTCGTCGACAACGGCATCGGCATGAACCGGGACGAGCTGATTGAGAACCTCGGCGTCATCGCGCGCTCCGGCACCGTCGACTTCCTCGAGCGGATGAGCGGCGATGCCAAGCCCGACCTCAATCTGATCGGCCAGTTCGGGGTCGGCTTCTACTCCGCCTTCATGGTCGCCAAACGCGTCGAGGTGGTCAGCCGCAAGGCGGGCGACGACAAGGCCTGGCTCTGGCAAAGCGACGGCAGCGGCCAGTTCACCGTCGGCGATGGCCCGGCGGAGGTGCCGCGCGGCACCCGCGTCACGGTTCATCTCGACAAGGCGCAGAAGGAATTCCTCGACCCGGCGCGTATCGAACACGTGGTCAAGACCTATTCCGACCACATCGCCCTGCCGATCGTGCTCAAGGAAATAGGCGACAAGGGCGAGCCCAAGGGTGAGGTGCAGATCAACGCCGCCTCGGCGTTGTGGTCGCGGCCGAAGGCCGAGATCAGCGACAAGCAGTACAAGGAGTTCTACCACCATGTCGGGCACGCCTTCGACGAGCCGTGGCTGACCCTACACAACAAGGCCGAGGGCGTGATCGAGTATACGAGCCTCCTGTTCGTGCCCTCGAGCAAGCCCTTCGACCTGTTCCATCCCGATCGCCGGCACCGGGTGAAGCTCTATGTGCGGCGCGTGTTCATTACCGACGACTGCGAGGAGCTGGTGCCCGCCTGGCTGCGCTTCCTGCGCGGCATCGTCGATTCCGAGGACCTGCCGCTGAACATCTCGCGCGAGATGCTGCAGCGCAACCCGGTCCTGGACAAGATCCGCGCCGCGCTCACCAAGCGCGTGCTGAGGGAATTGAAGGCGAAGGCAAAGAAGGCGCCCGAGGAATACGCCAGCTTCTGGCAGAACTTCGGCGCCGTCATCAAGGAAGGGCTCTACGAGAGCGCCGAGCACCGCGACGCGCTCCTGGCGCTGGCGCGTTTCCGCTCGACCAACGGCGCGGACTGGGTCACCCTCACCGACTACGTGTCACGCATGAAGGAGGGCCAAGAAAGCATATTTTACGCAGCCGGCGACGAGCCTGAGGCGCTCGCCCACTCGCCCCAGCTCGAGGCCTTCAGGGCCAAGGGCATCGAGGTGCTGCTGCTCACCGACCCGGTCGACGAGTTCTGGGTGCCCAGCGTCGGCGCCTTCGACGGCAAGTCGTTCCGCTCCGTCACCAGGGGCGACATCGACCTCGACAAACTGGGCGAGGCGACGGACGAGGACGCCGAGGCCAAGGGGTCGGATGACGGGGCGGCGGACATCGCCAGCCTCACCGCCCTGTTCAAGCTCATCCTCAAGGACGCGGTCAAGGACGTGCGCGCCAGCCGGCGGCTGACCGACAGCCCCGTCTGCCTGGTCGCCGACGAGGGCGACGTCGACATGCATCTGGAGCGGCTGCTGCGCCAGCACCGGCAGATCGACGACGCCGCCAAGCGCATCCTGGAGCTCAACCCCAAGCACCCCTTGATCAGGCACCTGGCGGCGGAGGTGTCGGAAAAGGGCGACGCAGGGGAGATGGCCGACCTCGCCCACTTGCTGCTCGATCAGGCGCGCATCGCCGAGGGCGAGATCGTGCCCGACCCGGCCGCCTTCTCGCGGCGCATGTCGGCGGTGTTGATGAAGCGGCTGGCTGGCTGAAACGGCGTCAATCGGCGCCGGGGGTCTTGATCCAGGCGGCGCCGAGGATGCTTCCGGGGCCCGGCTCCTGCACGATGACGGCGCAGGCATCGCCGCCGGCGACGGTTGCGACCGTCATGTCGAGCGGCCG
>JAZFQY010000110.1:0-2400 GCA_036445355.1 Alphaproteobacteria bacterium | reverse complement strand
ACGTGGCGGGCGACGTTCAGCCCCTGCTCGCCCTCGGGAAAGGCGCAGCCGAGGATGACATCCTCGAGCTCCTCCACCTTGACGCCGGTGCGCTCGACGATGGCCTTGACCACCTGGGCCGCGCATTCGTCCGGGCGCACCCTGGCCAGCTCGCCCTTCTTCGCCGGCGTGAAGGGCGACCTCGCGTAACCTGCAATCACCACGTTCTTCATCGGCTTGCGCTCCTTGACGTGGAATTCCGGCTTATCCCGCCACCGCCGCCGGCGCCACGGGTTCGTAGCCGGCGACGGCTGAAAAATGCTCGCGCGCGGCATCGTCGCGCCCTTGCGCCCAGCGCCGTCGGGCCGGCGTCAGCACGGTGGCGGCGTAGCGCCGCGCGACAAGCATCTTGCGGGCGTCGCCCGCCTCGTGCTCGGCGACCGCCTGCTCGACCAGGAGCGCCGCCGCGAGGGTGATCGACGTCAGATCGAGCAGTCGGCGAGCGTCCCGCGGGCCCTCCTCGGGTGCCTCGCGCAGCCGCATGACGGCGGCGCGGCAATCGGCCACGGAGTCGGCCACCTGCGGCGTCGCGCCGCAGCCCGGCTTCAGCAATTCGGCGAGCCGCGCCTCGAAGGCCTCGAAGCCGCCATAGCTCTCGCCCATCAGGCGCAGCAGCTCCAGGGCCTGAATGTTGGGCGGCCCTTCCCAGACGGTCAGCACTTGGCCGTCGCGCAGCAGGCGCGCGGTTGCGTACTCCTCGGTATAGCCCCTGCCGCCGACCACCTCGATCGCCTTGCTGGCGGCGGCGATGGCCTGCTCGGCAGTCTGGTACTTGGCCAGCGCCGTCGCCACGCGCAGCCAGGCGACCGCGCCGTCCTCGCCGCCCTGGGCGGCGTCGAAGGCCCGGGCGGCCTCGAAGGCGAGGCCGACGCTGGCCTCCAGATGCATCACCAGGTCGAGCAGGATGTCCTGTATCATGGGGTATGCGGTGAGGCGATCGCCGAAGGCGTCGCGATTGGCGGCGAAGGCAAGCGCCTCCATATAGGCCCGCCGCTGCACGCCCGCCGCGGCGACGGCGTTGTGGATGCGGCTGAAACCCAGCGCCTCCATCATCAGGCGCACGCCATCGGGCGGCGGTGCTACCTCGGCCGCCTCGGCGCCGTCGAGATCGATCTCGCCGGTGGCCAGGCCGCGCGTGCCCAGCTTGTCCTTGAGCCGGCGAATGCGGTAGCGATTGGGCGCGCCATCGGCGAGGCGCTTGGGCACCAGATAAAGGCCCAGCCCCTTGGCGCCGTTGGGCGCACCCTCGGGCCGCGCCGTCACCAGCGCCAGATCGCCGTCGACGTTGCTTACGAACCATTTGAGCCCGGTGAGCGCGAAGCCGCCGCCGGAGGGCCGGGCCACCGTGGTCGTGGCCCCCAGATCGCTGCCGCCTTGAAGCTCCGTGGCCCAGGTGCCGCCGGTCTTGGCCTCGCCGTCCATGCGCACGAGGTCGCCCAGATGAGCGTCCTTCATCGCCGGCGGCGCGGTGCGGTCGAGCACGTAGGCGACGGCGCCGGTCAGGGTCACCGGGCAGTGGATCGAGATGTCGGACTGGGCCAACAGGTAGCCCATGGCGAACGTCAGCAGATACGGCCGGGGCTCGGGTCCGTAATTGAGACCGACGATGCCGTGGCGGTAGACGTCGCGATGGGCGGCCAGGTAGCGTGGGTTGTGGACGACGCGGTTGACCGTCTCGCCGTCGCGGTCGAAGGCATCGAGCACCGGCGGCGCGAAGCGGTCGGTGTACTCGGCCTGGGCGTCGACCTCGCCGCCGACCCATGCACCGAATTCAGCCAGGCGCTCTTCGTCGCGCGCCGTGAGGCCCGGCGCCCGGCGCCGCAGCAGCCGCTGCAGGTTGACGTCGAGGCGGTAGAAGTTCTGGCCCCTGGTCACTGCGGGATGGTCCATCGCCTGGCCTTACTGGAACGAGCGCAAGATATGCGCCCGCCTTGGGGGGCGGGCCGTCCCACAAAAACAGGTGGGGCGGGCGTCTTCCCATGACAAGCTCCCGAGGGTTAAGGCGAAGTTAAGCTCCGGGCGGCGCACTCAGGCGGCGATATTTCCCTTCCGGCGGGCGACCCGACGCCAGACACGGCGCGCCCGCGTGGATTTGCGGCGCGCGGCGGCGAGGTGCTGGATATCTACAACCCGCGCTCCTATGGCCTCGCCAAGACGGCCCAGGCCAAACGAAGGCGGAACATGCGCCGGCGAAAAGTCAGAAAATCCCCGGCCTAAGGTTCAGAAAAACTGGTGTCCCCAACGGGATTCGAACCCGTGTTGCCGGCGTGAAAGGCCGGTGTCCTAGGCCTCTAGACGATGGGGACGCCGGCGCCGCGCCTCACATAACGGCCGCGCGAAGCGAAATCAAGGCGCCTGCCG
>JAZFQY010000109.1:0-5502 GCA_036445355.1 Alphaproteobacteria bacterium | reverse complement strand
GCAAGCGCCTCAAGGGCGACGCCGCCAAGCAGGCGGCGCGCAACCGATTCAACCAGTTGACGGGCAACGGCAATAACGGAAATGGCAATATCGGCACGAACCGCTTCGTGCTCACCGACGGCCAGACCCTTGCCCTGTTGCACCGTGGCTGGGACGTCAATACGCATGCCAGCCATGACGGCTTCGAAAACCACGGCCAGTATGTCTCAACCATGGTCCAAATCTGCAAGGAGCTCGGCTACAGCGGCAGCGTCGGCGCCCTGCAGGCAAATTTTCTGCCGCCGGATTGGTATGGGATGCAGGTCACGTGGCGCGGCCTTGCCGACGGCGGTGAAAAGGACGCGCTCGAAGCTACTATGGCGGGCTTGCTCGAAGTATCGAAGCCGGGCGAGGGGCCGAAGGACGACGAGTGGGCCGCCTACAACCTCGACGTCAACGGCGATGGCACGATAACAGAGGCCGACCTCACGGCCGCCGTGAACGACGTCGCGCCGCCGGCGCTCTTCTGGCCCGGCGGGTAGGCCGAGGGTGGGGTGGCGGCGAAATGGAGGCGCGCGGTCGAGCCGCCGCCACCACCACATGTCCGCTAGCCGCGGTCGTCGAGGCCCCGGCGGCGGCCGGCGGTGCGGTGTAAACCGATTGATAATCCTGCCTCCATAGCCTGACCGGCTCGACGCGGATCCCTGCGCCCGGGTCGGGTTGTTCGATCGAATGCGCAAAGTGGCGAGAGTGGGACGATGTTGGGGGTTCGCGACACGACCAGACTGGTGACGGTGACCATTGCCGCGTGCCTTCTGCTCGCCGCGTGCGGCGACGTGCGCGGAAATCTCAGGGATTTCTCGACGCGCATCGACTCCGCTCTCGGTATCGCCCCGAGCGCCCGTTACGACCTGTTGACCGACGGCGACGTGAAGCTAGCCGTGGCGGCCATGCTGAGCGCCCTCGAGACCAGGCCCGACGGCGAGGCGCTGTCCTGGCGCAACGACAGGAGCGGCAACGCCGGCGAGATCAAGCCGGTGAAGACCTACATCACCGAGCTCGGCGTGTATTGCCGGGAATACAGCGAGGTCGTGACCATCGCCGGCGAGGCCGGCGAGGCCGACAATACCGGCTGCCGCCGCGATGACGGCACCTGGCTGTGGCTCGACTGACCGTTTGTGTTAACCGTTCATTAGCCATATTCGAATGTGCTTGTCGGGCCGCCCGGATTGGCCCTGATCCCGGCGTTGGCGACGTCCGCATCTCGTGTCGAACCGGCGCGGCCGGTCCTGTAACATAGGGACGCAATTCTTGACTTGGAGCGGCGGCGCGCCCTGTGGCAGTGTCCGGCGCGCCGGCGCCAACAATCATCCGGAGACCATGTCCGCGCGCGCCCAGCAGTCCGTTCCCTTTGCCGCCGTGGTCCTGGCCGCCGGCATCGGCACACGCATGGAATCGGCGCTGCCGAAGGCGCTGCATCCCCTCGCCGGGCGACCGATGATCGGCCACCTGCTGGCGACGGTGTCGGCCCTCGGGCCCGAGCGGGCCGTCGTCGTCATCGGGCCGGACATGCCGGCGCTGGAGGCCGCGGTGGCACCCCTGACTTGCGTCGTCCAGGGCGAGCGCCTGGGCACGGGCGACGCCGTCAAGGCGGCTCAGGGCGCCCTTGCCGGCTTCGCAGGCACGGTCCTGGTGCTCTATGCCGACACGCCGCTCGTCGGTGCCGAGACCCTGAGCCGGATGCTGGCTGCGCGTGCAGCCGACCCGGCGCCGGCGGTGGTGGTGCTGGGCTTCCGCCCGCGGGCGCCAGGGGAGTATGGCCGGCTGGTGGTGTCCGCCGACGGCCGGCTCGAGGCCATCATCGAGGCGCGCGACGCGAGCGAGGCCGAGCGCGCGGTTCCGCTGTGCAATTCCGGCGTCATGGCGGTCGATGGGTCGCTGCTGTTCGGCCTGCTCGACCGCGTCGGCAATGACAACGCCAAGGGCGAGTACTACCTGACCGATATCGTGACGCTCGCCGTCGCCGAGGCGCGCACCTGCGCCGTGGTCGAGGGGACGGAGGAGGAGCTCCTGGGGATCAACTCCCGTGCCGACCTCGCCGTCGCCGAGGTGATGGTGCAGACCGAATGCCGCGCCCGCGCGATGGCGGCGGGCGCCACCCTGATCGACCCGTCGACGGTGTGGTTCAGCCACGACACGCGGCTCGGCCGTGACGTGGTCGTGCACCCCAATGTCGTCTTCGGCCCCGGCGTGCGCGTCGACGACGGTGCCGAGATCAAATCCTTTAGCCACGTCGAGGGTGCCCATGTTTCTGCGGGTGCCAAGATCGGGCCCTTCGCCCGCCTGCGCCCCGGTGCCGAGATCGGTCCCGAGGCCCGGGTCGGCAATTTCGTCGAGGTGAAGAACGCCACTCTCGGCCCCGGCGCCAAGGCCCCCCACCTCACCTATCTCGGCGATGCCGATATCGGCGCCAAGGCCAACATTGGCGCCGGCACCATCACCTGCAACTATGACGGCTTCATGAAGCACCGGACCGAGATCGGCCCGGGTGCCAATATCGGCTCCAACACGTCGCTGGTGGCCCCGGTCAGGATCGGCGCCGGGGCCATTATCGGCGCCGGCAGCACCATAACGCGCGATGTCGCCGACGAGGCCCTTGCCCTCAACCGTGCCGAACAGGAGGAGAGGCCGGATTACGCCCCCGGATACAGGGCGAAAAAGCAGGCGGCGAAGGACAAGGCGGGAAAGGGCTGAGGCGATGTGCGGCATCATCGGCATCATCGGCACCGGAGAGGCGGCGCCGCTCCTGCTCGACGGCCTCAAGCGCCTGGAGTATCGCGGCTACGATTCCGCCGGCGTGGCGACCCTGGTCAATGGCCGCATCGAGCGCCGCCGCGCCGAGGGCAAGCTCGCCAACCTGGCCGAGCGGCTCGATGCCCAGCCCTTGGCCGGCACAATCGGCATCGGCCATACGCGCTGGGCCACCCATGGGCGGCCGAACGAGGCCAATGCCCATCCCCACGCCACCGCAAGCGTCGCCGTGGTGCACAACGGCATCATCGAGAATTTCGAGCCCCTGCGCCGCGAGCTGGAGGCCGCCGGCCACGAGTTCGCCAGCGACACCGATACCGAGGCGGTGGCGGTGCTGGTCACCGATCTGTTGGAGCGCGGCCTGTCGCCGCAAGAGGCGGTGGCGGCGGCGCTGAAGCGGCTGCAGGGCGCCTTCGCCCTGGCGATGGTCTTCGCTGGCCGCCACGACCTGATGATCGGTGCCCGGCGCGGCAGCCCGCTCGCCGTCGGCATTGGCGAAGGCGAGATGTATCTCGGTTCCGATGCCATGGCGCTCGCCGCCCTGACCAAGCAGATCTGCTACCTGGAGGAAGGGGACTGGGTCGAGCTCGGTCACAATGGCGCCGTCATCCACGACGCGAATGACGCCGTGGTCGAGCGCCCGGTCAGCCAGACCGAATTGAGTGGCGCCCTCATCGGCAAGGGCAACCACCGCCACTTCATGCTCAAGGAGATCCTCGAGCAGCCGGCGGTGGTGGGCGACACCTTGACCGCCTTGCTCCATCCTCTCGCCGGTACGGTGCATCTGCCGGACTTGCCTTTCGAGCTGGCCGCCGTGCCGCGGATCACGATCGTCGCCTGCGGCACCGCCGGCTATGCCGGGCTAGTGGGCAAGTATTGGTTCGAGCGCCTGGCGCGCCTGCCGGTGGAATTCGACATCGCCTCGGAGTTCCGTTACCGCGAGGCGCCGCTGCCGGCGGGCGGCGTCGCCCTGTTCGTAAGTCAATCAGGCGAGACTGCGGACACGCTGGCCGCCCTCAGGCATTGCCGCTCCCAGGGCCAGCACATCGTCTCAATCGTCAACGTGCCCGAGAGTTCCATCGCGCGTGAGTCCGACGTGGTGGTGCGGACGTTGGCGGGGCCGGAGGTGGGTGTCGCTTCGACGAAGGCCTTTACCACCCAGCTCGCGGTGCTCGCCTGCTTCGCCATCGCCGCGGCGCGGGCGCGCGGCGCCATCGACCATGCCCGTGAGGCGGCGCTGGCGGCGGCGCTCACCGAGGTGCCCTCGCGCATGGCCGAGGTGCTCAATCACGACGAGGCCCTGCGCGCGATCGCCCACGATCTCGCCGACGCGCGCGACGTGCTCTATCTCGGCCGCGGCACCGCCTATCCGCTGGCCATGGAAGGGGCGCTGAAGCTTAAGGAGATCAGTTATATCCATGCCGAGGGCTACGCCGCCGGCGAGATGAAGCACGGACCGATCGCGCTCATCGACGAGGCGGTGCCGGTGATCGTGCTCGCCCCCTTCGACGCACTCTTCGACAAGACCGCCTCGAATGTGCAGGAGGTGATCGCGCGCGGCGGCAAGGTGGTGTTCCTGTCCGACCGCACCGGGCATGAGCGCCTTGGCGCCCGCCCCCACGCCAGCCTGGAGATGCCGGCGGTCGATCCCTTCGTGGCTCCGCTGCTCTACGCCGTGCCGGTGCAGCTCCTCGCCTACCACACCGCCGTCGCCAAGGGCACCGACGTCGACCAGCCGCGCAACCTGGCGAAGAGCGTAACAGTGGAGTAGGGGAGCGCGGGCAGCTCAATTGTGGTAGGTTTTTCGGAGGATTCGGGAGAATCTTGGTGGCCGGTCCGCAAATAGATATTCCGACGGAGGAGCTCGACAAATTCTGCGCTCGCTGGGAGATCGCCGAGCTGGCGCTTTTCGGGTCGGCGTTGGGACCTGATTTCCGGCTGGACAGCGACGTGGATTTGCTGGTGACGTTCACCGCAGATGCCCGTTGGAGCCTGCTCGACCATGTCCGCATGCAGGATGAACTCTCGGCGTTGGTGGGACGTAGGGTAGACCTGATCAGCCGCAAGGGCATCGAGCGCAGCCGCAATTACATTCGCCGACGGGCGATACTCGACTCTGCCCGGGTTATCTATGCGGCCGCGTGACGCGGCGTCTCTCGTCGATATACTGGAAGCGGCAAAGCTGCTGCAAAGCTTTGTCGAAAGGGTAGACCGGGCCGCCTTCGAGACCGACGCCATGCGACAAGCCGCGGTTGCTCGCCAAATCGAGATCATCGGCGAGGCGGCCAAGCGTTTGTCGGCTGACTTTAGGAGCCGTCACGCCGACGTGCCTTGGAGGGAAGTGGCCGGCATGCGCGACATTCTCATTCACGCCTACGATCACGTCGACCTCGACCAGGTTTGGACTGCCGCGACGGTTTCGGTTCCGGCCCTCGTGGAAAAATTGCGACCCCTCGCGCCGAAGGACACCGACACCTAATCGAGCGGTTCGACGACCCCCGACCACAATGTCATACCTCCGGGGCGCCGTGCCGGTGCTATACTCCGCCACCCCATCCAAGCCCAGCCCGGCGGGAGGAGACCCATGTTGCGGCTCAAGGACCCGGACCTGTTCCGGCTCAAGGACCCGGACCTGTTCCGGCAGCGCTGCTACGTCGACGGCACCTGGATCGACGCCGACGACGGCATGACGATTGACGTTACCGACCCCGC
>JAZFQY010000108.1:0-6223 GCA_036445355.1 Alphaproteobacteria bacterium | reverse complement strand
GGTGGTGGCGCGTCTTCGGCCACGGGTCAGGAAAGAGAACGAACAGGCGGGCGATCGACGCCTCGGGCAGGGCGCACAGCACCGGCCGCACGTCGTCGGCAACGACGCGCACATTGTCGAGCCGGCGCTCCGCGACATGGGCGAGCAGGCGCGCGACGCCGTTGACGAACGGCTCGGCGCCGATGAAGCCGACCTCCGGGTGGCGCTCCGCCTGCCAGGCGAGGTGCTCGCCGCTGCCGAAGCCGATCTCGAGCCACACCTCGCGGGCGCCGGCGCCGAACAGGGCAGCCGGGTCGAACCCGCCGGCCGCCGGCGGGCGCACCTCAAGGCGCGGCAACAGCTCCTCGAGCAAGCGCCGCTGGCCCGGACGCAGGCGCCGTCCATGCCGTCGGCCGTAGCTTCGATCGTAGGAAGAGCGCGCCTGGGTCACGGCGCCGCCGATGATTTCAGAACGCGGCCCGAAGCTCGTCCACCAGATCCAATCTCTCCCACGAGAAGCCGCCGTCGTCGGTGGGCTCGCGGCCGAAATGGCCGTAGGCGGCAGTGCGGGCGTAGATCGGCCGGTTGAGCCCCAGTCGCTCGCGGATGCCGCGCGGGCGCAGATCCATCAGTTCCTGCAGTACCTTGGCGAGTCGGCACCCGTCGTCCTCTGCTGTGCCCTGGGCGTCGACATAGACCGACAGCGGATAAGACAGGCCGATGGCGTAGGAGAGTTGGATCAGGCACTTCTCGGCCAGGCCGGCGGCGACCACGTTCTTGGCCAGGTAGCGCGCGGCATAGGCGGCGGAGCGGTCGACCTTGGTTGGGTCTTTGCCGGAGAAGGCGCCGCCGCCATGGGGTGCCGCGCCGCCATAGGTGTCGACGATGATCTTGCGCCCGGTGAGCCCAGCATCGCCGTCGGGACCGCCGATGACGAAGCGGCCGGTGGGATTGACGTGGAAATCCTCCTCCTCGCACATCCAGCCCTCGGGCAACACCCGGAGCACGTGCGGGCGAACGATGTCGCGCACTTCGCCTTGGTCGAGCCCGTCGGCGTGCTGGGTCGAGACCACTAACGAGGTGGCGCCCACCGGTCGCCCGTGCTCGTAGCGCAGGGTCACTTGGCTCTTGGCGTCCGGACCCAGGCGCGGTTCGGCGCCGCTGCGCCTGGCCTCGGCCAGGGAGCGCAGGATGGCGTGGGAGAACTGGATCGGCGCCGGCATCAAGGCCTCGGTCTCGCGGCAGGCGAAGCCGAACATGATGCCCTGGTCGCCGGCGCCCTCGTCCTTGTTGCCGGCGGCATCGACGCCCATGGCGATGTCCGGCGACTGGGCGTGGACGTGGCACTCCACCTTCACCTTCTGCCAATGGAAGCCGTTCTGCTCGTAGCCAATGTCGCGCACGCATTCACGCGCGATCTCCTCCATGCGCGCGTGGTCGATCGAGGCCGGGCCGCGGACCTCACCGGCGATGACGACGAGATTGGTGGTCGCCATGGTCTCGATGGCGCAGCGGCTGGCCGGGTCCTCGGCCATGAAGGCGTCGACGATGGCATCGGAAATCCGGTCGCAGACCTTGTCCGGGTGGCCCTCCGACACGGACTCGCTGGTGAACAGGTGCGTGCCCTTGCCCACGACCACGCCTCCGATGGCTTCTGGCGTCACGCCGGCGGCCGCTTATTTCGGCCGGAAACGGCGGCGCGGCGCGACCGGCGGGTTGTGGCAGGCTTGCCGGATGCCGTCAAGTGCGATCCGCCGCGCTGCGCCGCCAGTCGCACGAGGGGCACCAGCCCGGAACCGAGGATCGCCAGCCACCAGTCGCCGAGACGTCCATAGGGGGTGACGGCGCCGAGCGCCCGGGGCAGGTTTG
The DNA here is from genome assembly GCA_036445355.1 of Alphaproteobacteria bacterium. Taxonomy (GTDB): domain Bacteria; phylum Pseudomonadota; class Alphaproteobacteria; order UBA6615; family UBA6615; genus JAZFQY01. Next base: position 4,375 of record JAZFQY010000108.1, on the reverse strand, counting down.
CATCGAGGACGCCGGCAACCCCCAGCCCCAGGCGGGCCACGACCCGTCCGTAGGGATCGACCACGGCCGAGATGCCCGTATTTGCGGCACGCACAAGGGGCACGCCCTCCTCGACCGCGCGCAGGCGCGCGATCGCCAGGTGCTGGCGCGGGCCAGCGCCGGCGCCAAACCAGGCATCGTTGGTGACGTTGAGCAACCATGCCGGCCGGTCGGACGCCGCCAGCACCCGGGACGGAAAGATCGCCTCATAGCAGATGAGCGGGCTCGCCGGCGGCAGTCCCGGCAGGCGCAGCGTGACCCGGCCCGGCCCGGCGACGAAGTCACCGGGGATGAGCTTGCCCAGGGGCAGGATCCCGCGCAGGGGCGCGTACTCGCCGAAGGGCACCAGGTGAGCCTTGTCATAAGTGGCGACGACGGCGGCTGTTCGATCGATTGCGACGAGACTGTTCCACGCCTGCCCGCGGCCGTCCGCGCGCACCGTGCCGGAGATCAGCAGCCCCCCCGACGGCACCGCCCGGGCCGCCGCCGCGCGCGCCGCCTCGTCCTGAGGCAGCAAGAACGGCACCGCGGTCTCGGGCCAAATGACGTGGGTCGGCGCCTGCGCGCCCGGCGCCGGCGGACGCAAGCTGAGAGTCACGTGGGTGTCGAGATGCTGGGCGCGCAGCTCCGGCAGCCACTTCAGGCGCTGCGGGATACTGGCCTGCACCAAACGCAGGCGTACCCCGGGCACCGTATCGGCGTCGGGCGCGGCGGCGAGGCGCACGAGCCCGCCGGTCCAGGCGAGCGCCAGGGCGAGGGCGGAACCGGCGAGCACGGCATGGCCGCGGCGCCCGTCCGCGAGGCACGCCGGCGCCGCCGCCGCCGCGACGGTGAGCAGGCTCAGGCCCCAGATGCCGAACAGCGCCGCCGGCTGCAGCATGGCGTCGACGCCGGACCAGGCGGTGCCGACCAAGTGCCAGGGAAAGCCGGTGAAGATCCAGCCACGCACCCACTCGACCAGGGTCCATAGCCCGGCGAAGGCCAGTACCCGGCCGGCGCCCACCGCCCAGCCGGCGCCAACGACTATCCGGGTGAGGGCCGCCGCCAGCGCCGGGAACAAGCCCAACCCGGCGGCCAGGCCGCCGACCGCGAAGGGGATCAGCCAGGCATGGCTGTCGGCGTCGACCAGCAGCGCTTCCGCGACCCAGTAGAGCCCGCTCGCGAAGTGGCCGACACCGAACCACCAGCCGGCGATGGCCGCCGCCGCCAGCGGCGCGCGCGCCTGCCGGCTGCCGTCGATCAGCCAGACGAGCCCGGTGAAGGCAGGGATCAGCAGTGGCACCGCGCCCCACGGCGGCAGGCCGGCGCTCGCCACGGCGCCCAGCGCCGCCGCCACGAGGGCGCGCCTCCATCCCCGGAGGCCGGCCACCCGCCCCGCCAGGCGTCCGACTGCGCCCCCTTGTGTGGAATCGGCGACGGCGCTCAGTCGCCGGCCTCCGCCACGAGGTTGGCCGGCAAGTTGCGCACGCGCAGGCGGCGCACGCGGCGCGGATCCGCATCTAGGATCTCGAACTCGATGCCGGACGGGTGGCTGATGATCTCGCCGCGGCGCGGCACGCGGTCGATGAGCCTGAAGACGAGACCGCCCAGGGTTTCCACCTCCTCGCGCTCTTCGGCGTCGAGCACCGGTCCCGTCACCTGCTCGAACTCCTCGACCGGGGTGCGGGCGTCGGCGAGAAGGGTGCCGTCCGGGCGCAGCGCCAGGCGCGGCGCCTCCTCTTCGTCATGCTCGTCCTCGATCTCGCCGACGATCTCCTCGACCAGATCCTCGATGGACACCAGGCCGTCGACGCCGCCGAATTCGTCGACGATGATGGCCATGTGCACGCGGTTTTGCCGCATCTCCAGCAACAGGTCGAGGACGCGCATCGACGGGGCGACGAACAGGATCTCGCGCACCAGCTCGGCCAGGCGCGCCGGCTTGTCCCGATCGAAGGAGACGAGCACGTCCTTGATGTGGACCATGCCGAGGACCTCGTCGAGGGAGCCGCGAAAAACCGGCAGGCGGGAGTGGGCCTCCTTGCCCATCAACGCCACTAGCTCCTCCATCGAGGTGTCGATATCGACGGCGACGATTTCGGCGCGCGGCACCATCACGTCCCCGACGCTGAGGTCGTGCAGAGCCAGAATGTTGCTGATGAGCTCGCGCTCGCCGGCCTCGATGGAGACTTCCGTCTCCTCGTGCTCCTCGATCAGGTCCTCGATCGCCTCGCGCACCGAGGCCTCGCCGTTGCGCCGCCGGACAATGGCTTTGAGCCAGCCGCGCAACCCGTCCACCAGGGACGGCTCGCCGCGCCCGTCGACCTGACCGGCCCGGTGATTGCTGGTGCTAGACGGCGGTTCGCTCATTTCCGTTCGGCGCCGTCGACCCGACCCCGGGGGACTTGAGGTCGTCGATACCGAGGCCGTGCAGGATGCGGCGCTCGAGCGCCTCCATGGCCTCTGCTTCGGCGTTGATTCCGTGATCATATCCTAGCAGGTGCAAGGTGCCATGCACCACCAAATGGCAGAGATGGTCGGCGAGCGGCTTGCCCGCCGCGCGCGCCTCGCGGGCGGCGGTCTCGTAGGCGACGACGACGTCGCCCAACAGGCGCGGCGCAACGCCCGAGGCCGCCGTCTCAGCGGGGAAGGCGAGCACGTTGGTCGGCCGGTTCCGGCCGCGATAGTCGCGATTGAGGGCGCGCATGCGGGCGTCGCCGGTCAGCAGGAGCGAAACCTCGACGCTGGTCGCGGGCGCCGCGTGGGCCAGGGTCGCCGCCGCCGCGCGGAGCGCCGGCCCGGCGGCCTCGGCCGGGTGCCAGCCGCCCTCGACCGTGACGGCGACATTCGCGGCTTCGTCGGCGGCCGTCTGTCGTGCCGGCGCGGCACTCATGCGTCGTCACCGGCGTCGCCGGAATTCTCGGTCGCGCGCCGGTCGCGGGCGTTGTAGGCCTTGACGACGCGCGTCACCAGGGGATGGCGCACCACGTCACTGTCCGTGAAGCGGATCGCCGTCACGCCAGGCACGCCGGCGAGGAGCGTGACCGCGTCGCTGAGGCCCGACTTGGCGCCGCGCGGCAGGTCGCCCTGGCTCAAATCACCTGTGACCGCCATGCGCGAGCCCTCGCCCAGGCGGGTGAGGAACATCTTCATCTGCATCGGCGTCGTGTTCTGGGCCTCGTCCAGGATGACGACCGCGTTGGAGAGCGTGCGCCCGCGCATGAAGGCGAGCGGCGCCACTTCGATCTCGCCGCTGGCCAGCCGGTTGGCCACCTGATCCGCCGGCAGCATGTCGTAGAGCGCGTCGTAGAGCGGGCGCAGATAGGGGTTAATCTTCTCCTGCAGGTCGCCGGGCAGGAAGCCCAGACGCTCGCCCGCCTCCACCGCCGGGCGCGACAGGATGATGCGGTCGACCTCGCCCTGCAGCAAGAGCTGCACCGCCATTGCGACGGCGAGGTAGGTCTTGCCCGTGCCGGCGGGGCCGAGGCCGAAGACCAGCTCGTGCGAGTCCAGGGCGGCGAGATAGTCCGCCTGGGTCGGCGAGCGCGGCGAGATATGACGCCGCCGGGTGCGAATGACCATCTCCTCGCCGCCGGCGTCGGCCATGCGCACGGCGGCCTGGACCTCGCCCTGGTTGATGTCGTGACCGTCGGTCAGGCGCCGATAAAGCCGCTCGATGGCGCGCTCGGCGATGGCGCGCGAGGCCGCCGGGCCGGCGATCTCGAGCCGGTTGCCGCGGTAGCGTAGCTTGACGTCGAGCAGGCGTTCGATCTGCACAAGGTGCTCGTCGTGATGGCCGAACAGGGCGGGGAGCAGGCGGTTGTCCTCGAACTGAAGTTGGGCCGGGGTGCTGCCCGTCACGTCGGTCGCGGTCAAGCGCAGGCCCTCGCCGTCGTCGGCGTGTCGGGGAGCGCGCCCTCGAGGCTGTGGCTCTTGGCGCGCAGGATGCGCACCCGCACAAGCTCGCCGGCCAGCGCCGGCGCCGCCGCCACGTGGACGGCCTGGTTGTGCGGGCTGCGGCCCACGAGCTGGCCGGGGTGGCGGCCGGGACGCTCGAGCAGCACTTCGACCACGCGGCCGACCGTCGCCCGGTTGAACGCCGACTGGGCGGCGGAGATAACGGCCTGCAGCTCGGCCAGGCGCGCCTCCTTCACCGCCTCCTCGACCTGGTCGTCGGCGTCGGCCGCCGGCGTGCCGGGGCGGGGGCTGTATTTGAAGCAATAGGCCTGAGCGAATCCCACCTCGCGCGCGAGCGCGAGCGTCGCGGCGAAGTCGGCCTCGTCCTCGCCTGGAAAGCCGACGATGAAGTCCGAGCTCAGCGCCAAGTCGGGGCGGCGCGCCCGCAGGCGATCGACAA
>JAZFQY010000107.1:0-3171 GCA_036445355.1 Alphaproteobacteria bacterium | reverse complement strand
GGGCCAGGAAAGTGCCGCGGGGCGTAGCCACAGCTACGCTCGAGGTGCTTGACGCCGCCCTGGCCCAAAATGGCCTGTCCCTCCGGGTTGTCCCGCGAGGGGCAGCCGCGGTGTTGTCTGCCTCGCCCGATGCCCCGCATCGCGCTTCGCCAGACGCCTTGCGGCCTGCCGCCTCGCGGGCTCAACAGAATTGCGTCAATATGACCGGAATAGGCTCTAGCGGCACGGCCCGCCGAGTGCAAGCTCCGGCGGCACCCGTCACTTGGTGCTGGCCGGCGCCTGCACCAGGGAGGCGAGGCAAACCGGCATGCGCCTGGAGCCCAAACGGCCGGCCTCGAAGACGCCGGCGGCCGGTCGAGCATCCTCCAGTTCGGGTGGAGGGCGGTGATATGTGCTCGCCCGAGGGGACGGCGGTGGCGCGCCGACGCCTTGGTTGATCTGCGTCATTCGCTAAATGCGACCAAATGTTGTAGGTTTCGTCGATCTGTAACCGGAGCGACGGGCGCTCAACGCATCGCGGCTTTTGAATCTGTGCGGATGTCGGCGCGCGCCCGCCGGCGGAGGTTGTCATGGTTGGCCCCGCGCTCGGACTTCGCGTCGAATGCTATGCAGGCTACAGGGGCGAGGAGACGCCGCGGCGTTTCTTCCTCGGCCAGCGCGCCGTGGAGGTGGTGCAGGTCGTCGACGCCTGGCTGGCGCCGGAGCACCGTTACTTCAAGGTGATCGGCGCCGACGGCGCCGCTTACATCCTGCGCCACGATACGGTCGCCGCCGGCTGGGACCTGGTCATGTTCCAGCGCAAGCAGGTCGAGCCCCAGACCGCCGCTTAAGAGAGTCGGTTACGATAGAACCGGCCGCCCTTCATGATCGCGGCCAGGGTTGCTTGCGGGCGTTCCAGGAGCGAAATGTCGGCCAAGGGGTCGCCGTCGACGACCAGCAGGTCGGCCAGGGCGCCGGCCGCCACCACGCCCAGCTCGCCCGTCCGCTGCAGCAGCTCGGCATTGACCGAGGTGGCGGAGAGCAGGATCTCCGCCGGCGACAGGGCCTCGGCGCGAATGGCGAACTCGCGCGACTGATGCGCCTGCATGCGCCCCAGCAGATCGGTGCCCAGCCCCATCTTCACGCCGGCGCGCTTCATGATCTCGAGCGAGGCGAGGCCCGCCTCGCGGATGACCTCCAGCTTCTCGAGGCTCGCCTTGGGGAAGCCCTCGTCGCGGCCGAAGCGGTCGAGGGCCTCGAAGGTGGCGAGGGTGGGCACGGCGAAGGCGCCCGCCTCAGCGCACTGCCGTGCGGTTGCATCGTCGATCAGGTTGGCGTGCTCGATCGAGCGCACGCCGTATTCGATGCAGCGGCCGATCGCCTCGGGCGTATAGGCGTGCGCCATGACGTAGGCGCGCCAGGACCGGGCCTCCCAGACGACGGCGCGGATCTCTTCCTCGGAGTATTGCAGGTTCCAGATCGGATCCGACGGCGAGGCGACGCCGCCCGAGGCCATGATCTTGATCTGATGGGCGCCCCGGCGCAGCTCGTCGCGGGCGGCGCGGCGCACTTCCGTGACCCCGTCGGCGATGCGCGAGATGCCCTGCCCGCCCTGGCAGCAGAAACAGAATGCGGTGGCGCCGTCATAGGGCCGGAAGTCGCCATGGCCGCCGGTCTGGCTCAAGGCCCTGCCGGCATAGAACAGGCGCGGCCCGTCGATGAGGCCGTTGTCGATTGCAATCGCCAGGCCATAGTCGGCGCCGCCGGCGTCGCGCACCGTGGTGAAGCCGCGCTCGAGCGCGTCCTCGAGGGCGTGGCGCGCGTGCTGCGCCACCAGGGAGCCGGGCATGGCGTCGAGCTTGCCGAGATCGGCGTCGGCGGCCATGACGTGGACATGGGCGTCGATCAGCCCCGGCATGAGCGTACGACCGCCGAGGTCGAGCGTGTCTGCGGCACCGGCCCGGATCGGCGCGTCCGAGACCTCCTTGATTCGCTCGCCCTCGACCAGCACCTCCATGCCCTCGCGGCGCCGGGGATCGAGGCCGTCGAACAGGGCGCAGTTTCGGAACAGAATCATGGACAAGGGCGCCCCCGTTCGCGGTGCGTGACGGTCACGATCCCGTGGTGCGCCTTATCATGCCGACCCTGGACCGCCCGTGACGGCGCCGCGACAGTCGACCCTGACAAGGGCTGTGCTCGTCCACGGCGCATTTTATGTGAACATCCGGTCGATGATGCGCGGGTACCGCATGTCGGGCCGGAAGAAGCTCCTGTTCTTTGTACTCATGGTGTCGCTGCCGGTGCTGTTTCCGGTCGCCCTCTTACTCGGTTACTACACCTATCAGAAACTCGCCAGCCCGATTCGAGTGATCGGCTCGTTCGGCGAGCTCGACGCCGAACTCGGCTTGTGCCTGAAGCCCAACAGCCGTGTCCGCCTGTGGCGGGAAAATCGCTTGGGCGGAAGCCCGCTTTTCGACACCATGGTCTATACCAACGCCGACGGTTTCCGTGTCGCCCGTCCGGACGTGCCCAGTCAGTCGGGCGCCGTCGTTGCCATTGGTGGTTCCTGGACATTCGGGTATGCCGTCGCCCACGAGGACAACTTTCCGGCACAGCTGGCCGCCGTTCTCGCACGGCCGGTGGTCAATTTAGGCGTGCCGGGCTACGGATCGGCGCAGGCGTTGCCGTTGTTGGAGCGGCACCTTGGCGCCTTGCGGCCAGCGCTGGTCGTGCACCTGAATCTGGGTCTTTGGCGACGCTCCCTGTGACACAGGCAGGAGCAGCCCAGTGCCACCCTCAAACCCTGCTTCTGGTGAACGCCGAGCGCGGCGAGAACGAGCTCTTGACCCCGCCGCCTGGCCGGTCGAGGAGATGGCGCGCTTGGCCGCGGCTGAGGGCAGCACGGTCGAGCGCGCGCGAGGCGTTGGCAGAGGCCCAGCCGTTGGGACGCATTGCGCGGCCTGAGGATATTGCCGACCTCGTATGCTTAAGCGTATCCTCGCGTGCCTCCTTTTTGACCGGGATCTGCATCGCCGCGGACGCCGGCGCAAGCCGAGGGATGTATCTATAGCTGTGGACGAGGTCCATCTTCTTGTCAGCGACCCCAAGCCGCTAATCGCAGCGGTCAATGGCTTTGCCCTTGGCGGCTGCTGCGAGCTGGCGATGCAGGCCGACATCATTATCGCCGGCGAG
>JAZFQY010000106.1:0-4694 GCA_036445355.1 Alphaproteobacteria bacterium | reverse complement strand
GCCTCAACGGAATCGTCGTGAAAAGCCATGGCGCCGCCGACGCGCTGGGCTTCGCTACCGCCATCGGCGTTGCGTATGACATGCTCAGGCATGGCTTCAACGACACCCTCGCCGGAGAGCTCAGCCGTCTCGACCCGCCGCCCGAGAATCCCGCCCCGCCGCCCGACGTCGAGCTGGAAAAAATCGTCCAGGGTGCGGGCAAGGCGGCGCCCTGATGACGCGCAGGTCGCTGATCCTCGGTAGCGGCGCCTATTTGCCGGAACGGATCCTCACCAACGGCGAACTGGCCGAGCGCATCGACACCTCGGACGCCTGGATCGTCGAGCGCACGGGGATCCGCGAGCGCCGCATCGCCGGGGAGGGCGAAAAGACCTCGGACCTGGCGGTGCACGCCGCCGACGCCGCCCTATCCGACGCCGGCCTGCGTGCCGACGAGGTCGATCTGATCGTCGTCGCCACATCGACGCCGGACGAGACCTTCCCCTCCTGCGCGACCATGGTGCAGGCGGGACTCGGCATCACGCGCGGCATCGCCTTCGACGTTCAGGCGGTGTGCTCGGGCTTCGTCTATGCCCTGGCGACGGCGGACAACTTCATCCGCACCGGGCAGGCGGCCACCGCCCTGGTAGTCGGCGCCGAGACATTTTCGCGCATCCTCGACTGGGACGATCGCGCCACCTGCATCCTGTTCGGCGACGGCGCCGGCGCGGTGACCCTGCGCGCCGGCGACGGCAACGGCTCGGCCGGCGATAGGGGCGTGCTGTCGACCCACCTGCACGCCGATGGCCGCTACCATGATCTCCTGTATGTCGACGGCGGTCCGGGCTCGACCGGGAAGGTCGGGTACTTGCGCATGCAGGGGCGCGAGGTCTTCCGCCACGCCGTGGTGCTCCTGGCGGCGGCGGTGGACGAGGCGCTGGCGGCGCACGGCCTCGGCGCCGGCGACATCGATTGGTTCGTCCCCCACCAGGCGAATCGGCGCATCATCGACGCCATGGCCAAGCGACTGGGGCTGAGCGCAGACAAGGTCGTGGTCACCATCGAGCGCCATGCCAACACCTCCGCCGCCTCGATCCCCCTGGCGCTGACGGAGGCCAGCCACGATGGGCGTATCAAGCCCGGCGATCTCGTTCTCATCGAGGCCATGGGCGGCGGCTTCACCTGGGCCTCCGGCATCCTCCGCTGGTAGAGGGCAGCCGCGACCGCACCTTAAGCAAGCGTTACAACCTTTTGTAATTGACCATTTTATGCTACCATTGTAACTTAAACCAAGATCTTAGGGGAGGGAGTAATGGCGGGGTCAACGATTACCCGCGCCCATCTTACCGAGGCGGTGTACCAGGAAGTCGGCCTATCGCGGAATGAGTCGGCGGATCTTGTGGAGACGGTGCTGCGGGAGATTGCAGACGCGCTGGCAATGGGCGAACTGGTTAAGTTGTCATCCTTCGGCAGCTTCTCTGTGCGCCAGAAGGGGCGGCGCATCGGGCGCAACCCAAAAACGGGCGAGGAAGTGCCGATCTTGCCACGCAAGGTGCTCGTCTTTCGCCCCAGCCACGTGCTGAAGGACCGAATCAACGCGTCTCTCGTTGCCGGCGGTAGGGGTAGTGGCGCGCCAGGGGCGGCCTGAGCACGGCAGGAATGGCAAAATTGCTCGAGGCATCCTTGCACGGCGGCGGCAAGTCGGCCGCGGCCTTTCGCACGATCAGCGAAGTGGCGGCGGAACTCGACGTGCCGCAGCACGTGCTGCGATTTTGGGAGACCAAGTTCAATCAGGTGCGGCCGCTCAAGCGCGGCGGCGGCCGGCGCTACTACCGGCCCGAGGACATCGACCTGTTGCGCAACATCCGCCGCCTACTCTACGACGACGGCTACACTATCAAGGGGGTGCAGAAGCTGCTGCGGGAAGGCGCGCTCAAGTCCGGCGCCAATATCGCCGCTGCGCCGGTCCCTCAGGTGGCGTCCGAGTCGGCCGGCGGCGCGACAATGCAAGCTAGCCGCGCCCTATCGAGCACACAGCGTCAGGAGCTCAGACTGGTCCTCGAGGAGCTCAAGCGCCTGAAGGCGCTCCTGGACCGCGGGGCCGGCTGACCGCCGGCCGCATTGCGGCGCCAAGCTGGCGGCGGGGAGGTGAACGGCCCCGGAACAAAATTGTGCCGCAGTGTGCCGCAGTGTGCCGCGGCCCGGCCCGTTTGTGCCCATTTAGGCCCAAATTGGCCCGAATCATGAACATGGTCGGCTTGCGAAAATGGCGGAAACCCTATAGCTATCGTGCGTCGGGACGTGGCGCAGCTTGGTAGCGCGCCTGCATGGGGCGCAGGAGGTCGTGGGTTCGAATCCCGCCGTCCCGACCATTTACCGGGCCGACTTGCGCCCTAATCTGCCCCTAATCTGCGGCCTAATTGGTGTGGTGCAGGATCTGTCGCCCGTCGTCGGTGAGCTTGCAGACCAACCAATTCGACTTCAGCGGATTGTCGAACCACGGCTCGGCCCAGCCATGGCGAATGCAGGCCCGCACCGTGCGGTCGCTGACGCGCTGGCCGCTCTCGTCGAACAGGGGCAGTTTGCCGCCGGACTGGCTGAGACCGCGCTCCAGCCAATCGCGCTGCGGCTTGGTCGGTCGGCCGCCGCCCAGCCGCGGTGACTTGGGTCCGCGGCGGGGGTGGAGGACGACGACTTTGCTGTCCTTTGCGGATGCGTCCATCTTGCGCTCGCCGGAATGAACGATTGCCTCCGAACCGGGATCGGATGGTAAGCTAGATTGGCGGTCGAGCCAAGGCCTTCCCGGGGCCGCCGCCAGCCGTGTAAAACTGAGTAAAAACAAGCAGTTGTATGGTTGCCAGACTCGTCTACATGACCTGCGGCAGCGAGGAGGAGGCGCGGCGTATCGGCCGCACCCTGGTCGAGGAGCGGCTGGCGGCGTGCGCCAACGTCGTCGCCGGTATGCGGTCGTGCTATTGGTGGCAGGGCGAGGTGCAGGAGGACGAGGAGGCCGTCCTCATCGCCAAGACGCGGGCGGCGCTCGTCGACCGGCTGAGCGCGCGGGTCAAGGAGCTGCATAGCTCCGACGTTCCGTGCATCGTCGCCCTGGCCCTGGATGGCGGCAATCCCGACTTCCTGAAATGGATCGAGGACCAGACCGCGTAATGCCTTCTGCTGCCGGTGATCGATCGCGCCCTGGAACGTGCTTTCGTAGCAGCGATCGAATCAGGACAGGGGCGCGCGGCACGGAAGTCGGCACCGGTCTCTAGCCGAGCAGAACGCGGTTTCATGCGCCCGGGCGCCGCGGCCTCTAGTGTGATGGTTCCGAAATTCGGCACAATTATTTTGCCGAACTTCGGAAGCTGAATCACACTAGATACGGATAGTTAGTGCCCCTTTTGAACCCGGAATTCGATCAATCGAATTTCGGATTCGGGACATTAGCGGCGCGGGTACGAGGCCCATGCGCCCGCGCGTCTGCCCCTGCGGCGCGCGGGTACGAGGTAAGAGTATGGCATCCGGCTCCACGCGATTGGCCCTGATCCTGTCGTCCGTCGGCCATGCCTACATGCACATGTTCACGGCCTTCTACTTCACGGTCGTGCTGGCGCTCGAGCTCGACTGGTCGCTGCCCTATCACGAACTGATCGAACTATGGACGCTGGGCGCGCTGCTAGTCGGCGCCGCGGCGCTGCCGGCCGGCTGGCTCGCCGACCGCTGGGGCGCGGCGCCGATGATGGTGGTGTTCTTCATCGGTATCGGCGCCGCCTCGATCCTGGCGGGCCTGAGCGACGGACCGGTGAGCCTGTGGGTGTTGCTCGCCGGCATCGGGCTGTTCGCGGCCGTCTATCATCCGGTGGGTATTCCCTGGCTGATTCGCAATGCCAATCGCCGCACCGGCCTCGTCCTGGCCACCAATGGCATCTTCGGTAGCCTTGGCGTGGCCCTGGCCGCGATTGTCGCCGGCGGCTTGATCGATCTGTGGGGCTGGCGCGCCGCGTTCATGGCCCCGGGCGTGATCTCCATTGCCACGGGGCTGGTGATGCTGGCGCTGATGCGCGCCGGGCGCGTCGCCGATCGCCCATTGGCGGAGGCAGGCGTCGGCGCGCCCAGCCGGGCCGATCGCCAGCGCGTCTACTTGATCCTGCTGTTCACCATGTTCGCCAGTGGTCTCATCTACCACTCGGCCCAGACGGTGATGCCGAAGCTGTTCGCCGAACGCCTGGCCGAGCTGGTGGGGGGCAGCACCCTGGGTGTCGGGCTGTTCGTGGGTGCGGTCTATTTGGTGTCGGGCTTTGCCCAGCTTCTCGGCGGCATATTCGCCGACCGGCTGCCCTTGAAGACCGTCTATCTCGGCGCCTGGGCGCCGCAGATCATCCTGTTCTGGTTCGTGGCCGGGGCCGGCGGCGTGCCCCTGCTCCTGGCGATGAGCATGACCGGAGCCTTGGTCGCGGGATCGCTGCCGGCGGAGAACATGCTGCTGGCGCGCCATGCGCCGGCGCGTCACCACGGGCTCGCCTTCGGGCTGAAATTCGTCCTCGGCTTCGGCGCCGCGCCCGTCGCGATCCAGCTCGTCGCCTGGATGCAGGCGGTGACCGGCGGTTTCTTCTGGCTGTTCGCGGCGCTGGCGATGGTCGCCCTGGCAGTGAGCGCGCTCGCCCTGTTCTTGCCGGGGCGACGGGCGCCCACGCCCATGATGGCGGCAGGCGAGTAGG
>JAZFQY010000105.1:0-2490 GCA_036445355.1 Alphaproteobacteria bacterium | reverse complement strand
CTCGGCGACGCCGACCTCATCGTCGAGGCGGTGGTCGAGGATCTGGCGATCAAGCAGGCGCTCTACCGCCGGGTCGACGAGGTGCGCAAGAAGGGCTCGATCGTGTCCTCGAACACCTCGACCCTGGCGCTCTCGACGCTGACCAAGGGCATGCCCAAATCCCTGTGCCGGGATTTCCTCATCACCCACTTCTTCAATCCGCCGCGGTACATGCGCTTGCTGGAGCTGGTCGCCGGCCCCGACACGCGGCCCGACGCCGTGGCCACGGTGCGCGACTTCGCCGACCGCCGCCTGGGCAAGGGCGTCGTCCTCTGCCACGACACGCCGGGCTTCATCGCCAACCGCATCGGCGCCTTCTGGATGCAGAGCGCGGTGGTCGAGGCGTTCGAGCGCGGGCTTTCCGTCGAGGAGGCCGACGCGCTGATGAGTCACCCCATCGGCGTTCCCAAGACCGGCGTGTTCGGCCTGATCGATCTGGTTGGCCTGGACCTGATGCCGCGGGTGGACGAAAGCCTGGCGGCGCAGATGGCGGAAGACGATCCATACCACGGCATCCGCCGCGAACTGCCCCTGGTGCGGAAGCTGATCGAGACCGGCTACACCGGGCGCAAGGGCAAGGGCGGCTTCTACCGCCTCAACACACAGGGCGGCAAGCGGGTGAAGGAAGCCATCGATCTCAAGACCGGCGACTACCACGCCGCCGCAAAGCCGGTCCTGGCCAGCCTCGATGCCAGCAAGGCGGGCGGCCTGCGCGCCCTCGTGGCGCACGCGGATAAGGGCGGCGCCTATGCCTGGGCGGTCCTGTCCAAGACCCTTTCCTATGCCGCCTCACTGGTGCCGGAGATCGCCGACGACATCCACGCCGTCGATCGCGCCATGCGGCTCGGCTACAACTGGCGCGACGGCCCGTTCGCGCTCATCGACCGGCTGGGCGCCGGTTACTTCGCGGCGCGGCTCGTCGAGGAAGGCGCGGCGGTGCCGCCGCTGCTCGCCGATGCGGCGCAGGCCGGCGGCTTCTACCGGCGCGACCAGGCCCACAATCAGTACCTCACCACCCGCGGCGCCTATGCCGAAATAGTGCGCGACGAGGGCGTGTTCCTGCTGGCGGACGTGAAGCGCATGGCCGAGCCCCTGGCGCGCAATGCCTCGGCCAGCCTGTGGGATGTGGGCGACGGCGTCGCCTGCCTCGAGGTGCACACCAAGATGAACAGCATCGATGCCGGCGTGCTGGCGATGATGCAGAAGGCGCTGGCCATCGTCGCCAAGGGCCACAGGGCGCTGGTGATCTACAATGAGGGCGAGCACTTCTCCGCCGGCGTCAATCTCGGCCTGGCGCTGTTCGCCGCCAACATCGCCGCCTGGCCGATGATCGAGGGGCTGCTCGCCCAGGGCCAGCAGACTTTCAAGGCGCTCAAGTACGCGCCCTTCCCGGTCGTCGGCGCGCCCTCCGGCCTGGCGCTCGGCGGCGGCTGCGAGATTCTGCTGCACTGCGACGCGGTCGTGGCCCACGCCGAGAGCTATATCGGCCTGGTGGAGGCCGGCGTCGGGCTGGTGCCGGGCTGGGGCGGCTGCAAGGAATTACTGGCGCGCTTCGCCAGCGACCCCAAGCGGCCCCGCGGACCCATGCCGCCGGTTGCCGCCGCCTTCGAGACCATCGGCCTGGCCAAGGTCGCCAAGTCGGCGTTCGAGGCGCGCGAGCTGGGCTTCTTGCGCCCCACGGACGGCATCACCTTCAACCGCGAGCGCCTGCTCGCCGACGCCAAGGCGCGGGCGCTGGAGCTCGCCGACGGCTACAAGCCGCCGCAGCCGGTGGCGCTCGGCCTGCCGGGCCCGTCCGGGCGGGCGGCGCTGGACCTGGCCCTGGGCGAGCTCCGCCGCAAGGGCGCGGCGACGGCCCATGACATGGTAGTGGCGGGCGCCCTGGCCGAGGTGCTGACCGGCGGCGACGGCGCCGATCATACCGAGCCCATGGGCGACGACGCAGTGCTCGATCTCGAGCGCGCCGCCATCATGCGCCTGGTGCGCACCGAGCCCACACTGGCGCGCATGGAACACACCCTGGCCACCGGCAAGCCCCTCAGGAATTAGAACCTCATGCTCACCTTCAAGGCGCCGCTCGACGACATCCGCTTCGTGCTCAACGAGCTGTTCGACTATGGCGGCACGGTGGCGGGCCTGCCCGGCTACGAGGACGCCGGCGCCGACACGGTGGACGCGGTGCTGGAGGCGGCGGCGCAGTTCTGCGAGGGCGAGTTGTTGCCCTTGAACTTCCCGGCGAGCGAGGAGGGCTGCCATTTCGCCAACGGCGTCGTCACCACGCCCAGGGGCTTCAGGCAGGCGTACGCCGCCTTCGCCCGCGACGGCTGGATGGGCATCTGCTGCGATCCCGATTACGGCGGCCAGGGCCTGCCGCGGGTGGTGGGTTTCGCGCTGAAGGAGCTCATCTGCGCCACCAACGTCGCCTTCGGCACCTATCCCGGCCTGACCCAG
>JAZFQY010000104.1:0-6552 GCA_036445355.1 Alphaproteobacteria bacterium | reverse complement strand
GACCCCTCGCCGCCTTGGAACCGCGCCCCATTGCGAACGCGTCCAAAATAAGAGCGGCGAGCTTCGGTCCAATCGATCTGGATCAGGGGTGGGGGACTTTATCCCTCTAGTTTCTTGCGCAAGAGCTCGTTGACCAGCTTCGGGTTGGCCTTGCCGCCGGTAGCCCTCATCACCTGGCCGACGAACCAGCCCATGACCTTCTGATTACCCGCGCGGTATTTCTCCGCCTGCGCCGCGGCGCCGGCCACGACCTCGGCCACCACCACCTCCAGGGCGGCGGTGTCGGTGATCTGCTTCAGCCCCTTCTCCTCGACGATGGCGGCGGCGTCCCGACCGCTGGCGAACATCTCGTCGAACACGTCCTTGGCGATGCGCCCGGAAATGGTTTCGTCGGCGATGAGGTCGATGAGACCGCCCAATTGTTCAGCCGTGACAGGACCTTCGGTTACGTCCTTGCTTTCCTTGTTGAGGCGGCCGAAGAGCTCCGACAGGACCCAGTTGGCGGCCAGCTTGGGGTCGCGGCGGGCATCGCCCACCACCGCCTCGAAGTAAGCCGCCGTCTCGCGGTCGGCGACCAGGATCTGGGCGTCGTAGGCCGACAGGCCATACTCGTCCATGAACCGCGCCTTCTTCTCGTCCGGCAGCTCGGGCAGACTCGCCCTCAGTTCCGCGATCAGCGCCTCGTCCAGCTCCAGGGGCAGGAGGTCCGGGTCGGGAATGTAGCGGTAATCGTGCGCTTCCTCTTTCGAGCGCATGGAGCGGGTCACGCCTTTGGCGCCGTCGAACAGGCGCGTCTCCTGGTCCACCGCGCCGCCCTCCTCGAGGATCTCGATCTGGCGCCTTGCCTCGTGCTCGATGGCCAGGCGCACGAAGCGCACCGAGTTGACGTTCTTGATCTCGCAGCGGGTGCCCAGGGGCGCCCCCGGCCGGCGCACCGAGACGTTGACGTCGGCGCGCATGGAGCCCTCCTCCATGTTGCCGTCGCAGGTGCCGAGATAGCGCAGGATGGCGCGCAGCTTCTCCAGATAGGCCGTCGCCTCGTCGGCCGAGCGCATGTCGGGCTTGGAGACGATCTCCATCAGCGCCACGCCGGAGCGGTTCAGGTCGATGTAGGACTTCGCCGGGTGCCGGTCGTGCAGGGACTTGCCGGCGTCCTGCTCCAGATGCAGGCGCTCGATCCCGACTTGGCGCGTCGAGCCGTCCTTCAGGTCGACGGTGAGCGTGCCCTCGCCCACCACCGGCTGCTTGTACTGGCTAATCTGGTAGCCCTGGGGCAGGTCGGGATAGAAATAGTTCTTGCGGTCGAAGACCGAGCGGCGGTTGATCTTCGCCTTCAGGCCGAGGCCGGTGCGCACGGCCTGGCGCACGCAGGCCATGTTGATCACCGGCAGCATGCCGGGCATGGCGGCGTCGATGAGGCTCACCTGGGTATTGGGCTCGGCGCCGAATTCGGTGGCGGCGCCGGAAAACAGCTTTGCCTGCGTGATCACCTGGGCGTGGATCTCCATGCCCACGACCACCTCCCAGTCGCCGGTGTCGCCCTTTATGAGTTGGGCCTGCTCGCTCATGCCGCCGGTGGCCGCGCCGTGAAGTCGGCCGCCTCCTCGATCACCCGCGCCGCGCGCAGCATCGTCTCCTCGTCGAAGGCGCGACCGATCACGTGCAGGCCCAACGGTAGCCCGGCGCCGTCGAGCCCGGCCGGGATCGAGATCGCCGGCAGCCCGGCCATGGAGGCGGGGACGGTGAATATATCGTTCAGATACATGGCGATGGGGTCGTCCATCTTCTCGCCGATGGGGAAGGCGGCCGAGGGCGCGGTCGGCGTCAGGATGACATCGCAGTCCTTGAAGGCCTGGTCGAAGTCTTCGGCGATGCGCGTACGCACCTTCTGCGCCTGCAGATAATAGGCATCGTAGTACCCGGCGGACAGTACGTAGGTGCCGATCAGGACCCGGCGCTGCACCTCGATGCCGAAGCCCTGGCCGCGGGTGTTCTCGTACATGTCGATCAGGTCGTCCCCCGGCACGCGCAGGCCGTAGCGCACGCCGTCATAGCGCGCCAGGTTGGACGACGCTTCGGCGGGCGCGATGATGTAGTAGCAGGGCAGCGCGTATTTTGTGAGCGGCAGGGAGACCTCGACCAGCTCCGCGCCGGCGTCCTCGAACCATTGCCTGCCCCTTTGCCACAGATCCTCGATCTCGGCCGGCATGCCGTCGAGCCGGTATTCCTTCGGCACGCCGACGCGCAAGCCCTGCGCGCCGCCGGCGAGCGACGCCTCGTAGTCCGGCACGGCCATGTCGACCGAGGTCGAGTCCCTGGGGTCGTGCCCCGCCATGGCGCCGAGCATGATTGCCGCGTCGCGCACGCTGCGGGTCAGTGGTCCCGCCTGGTCGAGGGAACTGGCGAAGGCGACGATGCCCCAGCGCGAGCAGCGGCCGTAGGTGGGCTTCACGCCGACAATGCCGCAGAACGACGCCGGCTGACGGATCGAGCCGC
Source organism: Alphaproteobacteria bacterium (assembly GCA_036445355.1). Lineage (GTDB taxonomy): Bacteria > Pseudomonadota > Alphaproteobacteria > UBA6615 > UBA6615 > JAZFQY01. The sequence continues at coordinate 4,056 of JAZFQY010000104.1, read as the reverse complement.
CGGTGTCGGTGCCGATCGCCGCCGGCGCCACGCGCGCCGCCACTGTCGCCGCCGAGCCGCCCGAGGAGCCGCCCGGTACCAGATCCTTGCCCGCCGACGGGCCCGACCGCGCCCGCCAAGGGTTCTTCACCGGGCCGTAATAGCTGGTGACGTTGGCCGAGCCCATGGCGAACTCGTCCATGTTGGCCTTGCCCAGCATCACCGCCCCGGCGCGCCATAGCTTGGCGCTCACTGTCGACTCATAGGTGGGGGCGAAGCCCTGCAAGATGTGACTACCGGCGGTGGTCAGGGCACCCTCGGTGCAGAACAGGTCCTTGACCGCGATGGGGATGCCCTCCAACGCCCCCGCCTCGCCGGCGGCGCGGCGTTCGTCGGACGCCTCGGCCATGGCCAGGGCGCGCTCCGGCGTTTCGGTGATGAAGGCGTTGAGGTCGCGGCGCGCCGCCATCGCCTCGAGATGCGCCGCGGTCAGCTCGCGCGACAAAATCTCTCCATTTGCCAGCAGGTCGCGTGCCTCGGCGACGCCAAGCTCGGTCAGGTCGACCAATCGGTCACTCCAAGACCTTGGGCACGGTGAAGAAGCCGTGATCGGCCTCCGGTGCGTTGGCGAGCACCTTGTCGCGATAGAAGCCGTCGGTGACCTGGTCGCCACGCGCCTTGAGCGTCATGTGGACGACGCTGGTCATGGGCTGGACGCCCTCGGTATCCACCTCGCCCAACTGTTCGACCCAACCGATGATGTTGGCGAGCTCGCGGGCGAGGGGTTCGAGGCGCCCCACGGGCACCTTGATGCGCGCCAGCCTGGCTATCCGCCGGACGGTTTGCTTGTCGAGCGCCATGACGTCTCCATGGGATCGGGGAGTCCCGCCGTTGACGGGCGGCGCGGAAGCTATCACCGGCCTCATGGGTGTGCAAGGCGAGGGCGGAAAAGGCTCGACGCGCCGCCGGCGAGACGCGTAATGGAGGCCTGCGCAGCCCGGGGACGCCAATGGCCGTCGTCGACATCGTCGAACTCGCCTCACGGCTGCCCCGCGGCCGGCGGCTGCTCGGCCTCGATCTGGGCAGCCGCACCATCGGCCTCGCCATCAGCGACGGGGCGCTTGCCGTCGCCTCGCCCCTGGAGACCATCCAGCGCGGCAAGTTCGGGCGCGATGCCGAGCGGCTGGGGACGATCATCGGCGCCCGCGAGGTGGGCGGCCTGGTGGTCGGCCTGCCTCTCAACATGAACGGCAGCGAGGGGCCGCGCTGCCAGGCGACACGGCAGTTCGTGACCAACCTTCTGGAGCGGACCGATCTGCCGGTCGCGTTTTGGGACGAGCGGCTGTCCACCGCCGCCGTCGAGCGGGTGCTGATCGGCGAGGCGGATCTGTCGCGCAGGCGGCGGGCCCGCGCCGTCGACAAGATGGCGGCCGCCTACATCCTGCAGGGCGCCCTCGACCGAATGCGCATCCGATAGCGCCCATGGGCGCCATCGCCAACGGCCATGCGAGCCGCAGATCCGGGAGGCTCGTCCACGGACAACGCGGCACTTGCCGGCGGCGGGTCGCGCCACTACTGTGCCCGTCTCGATGACGACCATCGAGCCCGCGCTCACCTTCCCGCACCGCCATCTGCTCGGCATAGAGGGGCTCACGCCCGCCGAGATCGATTGGCTGCTCGACCTGTCCGACACCTATGTCGAGGCCAACCGGCAGCCGGAAAAGAAGATGTCCACCCTGCGCGGGCGGACTTGCATCAATCTGTTCTTCGAGACCTCGACCCGCACACGCACCAGCTTCGAGCTGGCGGGCATTCGCCTGGGCGCCGACGTGATCAACATTTCGGTGTCGATGAGCGCGATCAAGAAGGGCGAGACCCTGATCGACACGGCGATGACCCTGAACGCCATGCATCCCGATGTTCTGGTCGTGCGTCATCCCGACGCCGGCGCCGTCAAGCTATTGTCGGAGAAGACCAACTGCGCCGTGATCAATGCCGGCGACGGCAGCCACGAGCACCCGACCCAGGCGCTCCTCGACGCCCTCACCATTCGTCGGCGCAAGGGCCGGCTGCAGGGGCTCGTCGTAGCGCTGTGCGGCGACGTCGCCCACAGCCGTGTCGCCAGATCCAATATCTACCTGCTGCAGACCATGGGCGCGCGCGTGCGCGTCGTGGCGCCGCCGACGCTGCTGCCGGCGGCGATCGAGCGCCTGGGCGTGGAGGTCTTCCACGACATGCGCGCCGGCCTAGATGGCTGCGACATCGTCATGATGCTGCGCCTGCAACGCGAGCGCATGCACGGCAGCCACGTGCCGTCGGTGCGGGAGTACTTCCGCTTCCACGGGCTCGACCAGAGCAAGCTCGACTACGCCAAGCGCGACGCCCTGGTCATGCACCCGGGTCCGATGAACCGGGGTGTCGAGATCGACAGCCTCCTCGCCGACGACATCAATCGCAGCGTCATCCAGGAGCAGGTCGAGATGGGTGTCGCCGTGCGCATGGCTTGCCTCGACGTGCTGACCCGCAACCTCGACGAACGGCGCAACCGGTGAACCGGCATATCGCCTACACCAACGCGCGCCTGATCGACCCGGCCTCGGGACTGGACACGGTGGGCGGCCTGTTGACCGCCGACGGCACCATCGCCGAGGTCGGCGCAACCATCTTCGCCGACGGCGCCCCCGGCGACGCGCTGGTGGTCGAGTGCGCCGGCAAGGTGCTGGCGCCGGGGCTCATCGACATGCGCGTCATGCTGTGCCAGCCCGGCGCGGAGCACAAGGAGGACATCGCCTCGGCCTGCGCCGCCGCCGCGGCCGGCGGCGTGACGTCGGTCGTCGCCCTGCCCAACACCCAGCCGGCCATCGACGACGTGGCGGTGCTCGAGTTCGTCGCCCGCCGTGCGCGCGAGGTCAGGCTGGTCAAGGTGTACTGCCACGCCGCCATGACCCGCGGTGCCCAGGGCCGGGAAATTACCGAAATGGGACTGCTGAAGGAGGCGGGCGCGCTCAGCTTCACCGACGGCCAGCGCACGGTCGCCGAGGCGCGCGTTCTGGCGCGGGCGATGCAGTACGCCACCGCCTTCGACGCCATCATCATGCAGCACCCGGAGGAACCCACGCTCGCCGCCGGCGGCGACATGAACGCCGGCGAGCTGGCGACCCGCCTCGGCCTCGCCGGCATACCGCCCGCGGCGGAGATACTGGTCCTCGACCGCGACCTCACCCTGGTGGAGATGACCGGCACGCGCTACCACGCCGGTCATATCTCGACCGCGGCGGCGGTGGAGTGCATGCGCCGGGCGAAGGCGCGCCGCCTGCCCGTCACCTGCGATACCGCGCCGCACTACTTCGCCCTCAACGAGTTGGCGGTGGGCGATTACCGCACCTTCGCCAAGGTGTCGCCGCCCTTGAGGGGCGAGGCCGACCGCCAGGCGATCGTGCAGGGGCTCGCCGACGGCACCATCGATGCCATCGCCTCGGATCACACGCCCCAGGACCAAGACTCCAAGCGCCTGCCCTTCGCCCAGGCGGAACCGGGCATCGTCGGGCTGGAGACTCTGCTGCCCCTGAGCCTGGAGCTGGTCCATAACGGGCGCCTGTCGCTGATCGACGCAATCGACAAGATGACACGCATGCCGGCGGATCTGCTCGGCCTGCCGACCGGCCGCCTGACGATCGGCGCGCCTGCGGATCTGGTGCTGTTCGACCCGGACGCGCCCGGCCGCATCGAGGTCGACCGATTCAGGTCCAAATCCAAGAATTCGCCCTTCGATGGGCGATTGACTCAGGGCCGCGTCCTGCGCAGCGTGGTCGATGGCCGAACCGTGTTCGAGGCCGAGGAATGAGTTGAGATGCCTGATCCGATCAGTTGGGCATACGTCTGGCCCTTCTTTACAACCGCGCTCGTTGGCGCCTATCTGGTCGGCACAATCCCGACTGGCCTGCTGCTGACCCGCCTTGCCGGCCTCGGCGACATACGCCGCATGGGCTCGGGCAACATCGGCGCCACCAATGTGCTGCGCTCGGGGCGGGTCGACATCGCTCTGCTGACCCTGCTGGTGGATGCCGGCAAGGGCGC
>JAZFQY010000103.1:0-3434 GCA_036445355.1 Alphaproteobacteria bacterium | reverse complement strand
TCTCGGTCGTTTAGTTCCACGGTTGTCTTGATCTGCATCGCGGCGGCCTTCTCTTCGGTTGAAACAATCCCCAATATATTATGTTATAACATAACGTCTGCCAAGTATGTGGGGTAGAAAGTGTGGTATATTACACCGGAAAGGGCACCGTTAAACCATTGATATCGTTTGAGAACTAGAAAGAGGCGGCGCCGTAGAGAGGTGCCGTCTGCGTCAGGCGCCGGGCTCCGCCTGCGGCCGCTGCTTGGCGACGTGCGCCGGCGGCGCTCGGCCCTGCTTGTCCTCGCCGAAGTAAAGCGTCGTGTGCGGGAAAGGGATCTCGATGCCGCGCGCGTCGAAGGCCTTCTTCATCAGCCGGTTGAACGCGCGCTTTGTCGCCCACTGCTTGATGGGCAGGGTCTTGAAGCGGATCTTGATGACCACGGCGCTGTCGGCGAACTCGTCGACGCCCAGCACCTCCAGGGGCTCGAGGATGTTGGGCCCGACCTCCGGGTCGGCCTGCAGTTCCGCGCCCACCTCCTTCAGCACCTCCACCACCTCGTCGGTATCCTCGCGGTAGGCGACGCCCACCTCCATCACCGCATAGGAGAAGTCCTTGGTCAGGTTCTCGATGCTCGCCACCTCGCTGAATGGAATCACGTGCACCGTGCCGCCGAGGTCACGCAGGCGGATGGTGCGGATCGACAGCGCCTCGACGATGCCGGCATGGCCGGCGACCCGCGCCACGTCGCCCACGGCGATGGTGTCCTCCATCAGGATGAAGACGCCGGTGATGACGTCCTTGACCAGGGTCTGGGCGCCGAAGCCGATGGCCAGGCCAACGACCCCGGCGCCGGCCAGGAGCGGGGCGATGTTGAGGCCCAGCTCGTCGAGTACCATCAGCCCGACGACGACCCCGACGGCGACGCGCAAGGCGTTGCGTGCCAGGGGCAGGAGTGTCCGCGCCCGGGCCGAGCGCGCGCCCAAGTCGCGGTCCAGGTAGCGCTCGACCGCCGTGCTCACGAGCTCGAGGAAGACCGTCGCCGCGAGCAGGATGATGGCGATGCTGACGACCGACGCAATGACCCGCACACCGGCGGGCGACGCGACCCATCCGGCGGCGTCCAGGCCCCATGCCTGCAGTACGCCGACGGCGACCACGAGCCAGATCACGATCCGTCCGGCGAGCTTGAGGGTGGGCAGGTAGCGGTTGGCGCGCTCCTCGAGCATGGGAAAGCGGCGCCGCGTCTCCGGGCCGAGGGCGAACACGCGCTCGAGGCCGGTGCCGAGGGCGGCGGTGGCCAGCCGCCCGGCCGCCAGCAGCACCAGCGTCACCACCGTGCCGCGCGCGAGGACGACGAAGCCGCCGCGCACGTCCAATAGCCACACCACCAGGATCGCCAGAATGTAGAGGATCGCCAGCACGTGCCAGGTCTCGGCCAGGCGCGCGCGCAGGGCGCCGAGACCACCGGCCTCGTCCGCAGGCGCGACGCCGGCCGCGACCGGCCGCCGCAGCTGTAGGATCAGGACCACCGCCATGCCGGCAAGCAACAGGCCGAGCAGCTTCACCAGCCCGGTCGCGCCGGCGGCGGGCAGGCCCAGCGCCTGCGCCGCCTCGATCAGCATGTAGCCGTAGACGCCGAGCGTGACGAAGCGGCGCACCCAGATATAGGCGTAAGTCGCCGTCTCGCCGCTCAGCGGCAGGACGCGCAGGGAGTCCGCCCGCGGCGTCAGGATCATGCGCGCCACGGCCAATAGCGCGCGCGCCGCGACATTGGCGTTGATCAGCGCCAGTGCCGCCAGCCGGGTTACCGCCTGTGGCTCGGTGAGCGGCAGCACGGCGTTGGCGGCAAGCGCGAAGGCGGCCACCGGCAGTAGCTCCAGCAGCGTGCGCGCCAGCAGGAAGGGCAGCCGTGCCAGCCACTCCTCGCCGCCGCGCGCCTCCAGCGCCGCGCGCGGCCTGGCGAGGGCGCGCCGGAGCAGCCATTCCACTGCCAGGCCGACGGCCAGCACCAGCAGGATCTTGGCCAGGGCCGTGATCCAGCGCGCCCGCCCGCCCGGGTCGGCGAGCTGGGCTCGCAGCCGGCCGGTGAAACGCGGCGCCTCGAGGATGACCTCGACCGCCTTTACCAACTCGGCGCTGAGCGCCGCGATGCGCCCTGACAATGCGGCCAGGAGCCGCGCCCCGGCGCCCGCCTCCGCCGCGTCCTCGGCCGGCGCCGCTGCACGCTGTGCGGCGATCAGTGCGCGCAGTTGGGTCAGCAGCTCGGCCCGGGCGCCCTCGTCCTCGAGGGTCTCGACCAGCCGTTCGAGCTCCGTGCTGGTGGGTGCAGGCGCCTGTTGCGCCGCCGCCGGCGCGGTCGCGAACAACGTCAGGCACGCCGCGAGCATGACCGCGCGCACGGCCGCCCCCGCCATCCCCGTCATCGCCATGCGGTCATTCACGGCGGCGGAGATTAGCCGCCTGGCCCAGTCCTGTCACACGCTTTGCCGGAAAAGGCTCTAGCCGGTGTTGCTGCGCGATCGGCCGATGAGGGATTGGCGCGGCGAGAGGGCGGGCGCGCCGTCGCCGGTGCGGCGGTCGGCCTGGGTCGGAGTGATTATCGGCTCGGATGCAGGGAGGGCGCTCTCGGGGTTGTCGTCATCCGCGCCGTCGACGGGCTCGGCCACATCGCCGGCGACGATGGCGTAGACGGTAACCGGGTCCGCCTCGTCGTCCAGGGCGGTCTCGCCCAGAAACTCGAACCGGTCCGACTTTTGCGCGCACAGCATGCGGACGACGGAAGAGGCGAGTGCCTGTCCCGGCTCCGCCGCCAGGCACAGGCGGCCGGCGAGCTCGGCCGCGTCGCCGGCAAGGTCATCCTGGCCGCGAACCGCCTCGCCGGCGTCGAGACCCAGGCTAAGCGCGATCGCGTCGGCGTCCCGATTGTGCGCCTTCATCGCGGCGAGCACGTCGCCCGCCGCCTCCACGGCCCGCGACGGCACCTTGAAGCAGGCGACGATGCCGTCCCCGGTGTGCCGGACTTCGCGGCCGTCATGCTCCGCCAGCGCATTGCGCACGATCTTGTCGTGCGCCTGCAAAGCGGCTTCGCCATCGGTCTGGGACGAGTCCGTGGCCCGGCGGATCCGGCTGTGCAGCACGGTGAGGAATTCCGGGCCGGCGGCGGCAGTCGGCGCCGGCCGGTCCCATTCGGCGAGTGCCTGCTCGATGTCGATGGCGTCGTCGGCACCGGCCAACTGGCGGACCAGCGCGTCGCGGCCACGCTGGTATATGTTCAATGTACGTGACTGAACCAGATAATCGTCCAAAGCCGCGCCGAATTCGCTTGCGCGCTCGGCGCTGGGGCCGAAGCGCGCCAGCGCCTCGGCAAGCAGCGTGTGCGCGGCACCGGGCTCGACGCCCTCGGCGGCGACCAGTCGGTCGGCGGCGCCGGCGAGATAGAGGCTGAGCGCGA
>JAZFQY010000102.1:0-4385 GCA_036445355.1 Alphaproteobacteria bacterium | reverse complement strand
CGGCGAGGTCGCGGCAGTAGGTCTTCATTTTCTTGATCGGTCGGCGCGCGACGCCTGAGTCCATAGCGGCCTTAGCCACGGCCGGCGGCACCGCCTCGATGAGCCGCGAATCGAACGGCACCGGGATGATGTATTCGGGGCCGTATCGCAGGTGCTGGTCGGCATAGACGGCGTCGACCTCGTCGGGCACGTCCTCGCGCGCCAGCGCCGCCAGGGCCTCGGCGGCGGCGATCTTCATCGCCTCGTTGATGGTGCTGGCGCGCACGTCCAGCGCGCCGCGGAAGATGTAGGGAAAGCCGAGAACGTTGTTGACCTGGTTCGGATAATCCGAGCGCCCGGTGGCGATGATGGCGTCGTCGCGTACCTCCTTTACCTTCTCGGGGCGGATCTCCGGGTCCGGGTTGGCCATGGCGAAGACGATCGGATGATCCGCCATTGACGCGACCATCTTCTTTTTCACCGCGTCCTTTGCCGACAGGCCGAGAAAGACGTCGGCGCCCTGCATGGCCTCGGCCAAGGTGCGCGCCTTGGTGTCGGCGGCGTGCGCCGCCTTCCATTGGTTCATGTCCTTCTGGCGGCCCTGATAGATGACGCCGGTGCGGTCGCAAATGATGACCCGGTTCGCGGGCAGGCCCATGGACTTCAAGAGCTCGACGCAGGCCAGCGCCGCCGCGCCGGCGCCATTGACGACCACCGATATCGTCTTCATCTCGCGTCCGGTCAGGTGCAGGGCGTTGATCAGGCCGGCGGCGGTGACGATGGCGGTGCCGTGCTGGTCGTCGTGAAAGACCGGGATGTCCATCAACTCGCGCAGGCGCGCCTCGATGATGAAGCACTCCGGCGCCCTGATGTCCTCCAGGTTGATGCCGCCGAAGCTGGGACCAAGATAGCGCACGCTGTTGACGAATTCGTCGACGTCGGTGGTGGCGACCTCCAGGTCGATGGCGTCGATGTCGGCGAAGCGCTTGAACAGCACCGACTTGCCTTCCATCACCGGCTTCGCGGCCAGGGCGCCAATGTTGCCTAGGCCGAGGACTGCGGTGCCGTTGGAGATGACGGCGACCAGGTTGCCCTTGGCCGTGTAGTCGTAGACGGTCGCCGGATCGTCGCGGATCATAAGGCACGGCGCCGCAACGCCAGGGGAGTAGGCGAGCGACAGGTCGCGCTGGGTGGTCAGGGGCTTGGTCGGTGTGATCTCGATCTTGCCGGGCCGGCCCATGGCGTGCAGCTGCAACGCGTCCTCGTCCATCGCGGAAAGCTTGCGTGCGTCGCCGGCCATGGTGGCCCCCGCCTCGGATCAGGCCCGGTCGTCGGCCTCTGCGGGGTAGGTGGTGGCCACCTTGGGTCGCGTCAAGCCGCGGCTGCAGCACATGCCGCGGCAGGCCGGCGTTTCGAGGCGTCGGGAATCCCTGTAGGCTCGCCGTTTCACACACCCGGTGGCAGGCCATTGTCCGAGACCAGTCAAGACACAAACGAGCCCCTGCCCGCGGCCGACGCCGCGCCGGCCGGGCGCGGCAACCCGGACCGACCCGCGGAGCCGACGCCGATGATGCGTCAGTACTGGGAGATCAAGCGCCAGCACCCGGACTGCCTACTATTCTACCGCATGGGCGACTTCTATGAGCTGTTCTTCGACGACGCGGGCGTGGCTGCGGCGGCGCTCGACATCGCGCTCACCAAGCGCGGCCAGCATCTGGGCGAGGACATCCCCATGTGCGGCGTGCCGGTGCACGCGGCCGAGCGGTACCTCAACCGGCTGATCGCAGGCGGCCACCGGGTCGCAGTCTGCGAGCAGACGGAAGACCCGGCTGAGGCGAGGAAGCGCGGCCCCAAGGCCGTCGTCCGGCGCGAGGTGATCCGCGTCGTCACTCCCGGCACCCTGACCGAGGAGGGGATCCTTGAGGCCGGGCGGCACAATTTCCTGGCCGCCCTCGCCGCAACGCGGGAAGAGCTGGGACTGGCCTGGCTCGACATCTCCACCGGCGAGCTGTGGCTGCAGGCGCTCACCGGCGACGCGCTGGCGACGGCGCTGGCGCGGGTGGCGCCGGGCGAGCTCGTGGTCTCGGAGCGGCTGGTGGAGCGGCCGGAGATGTTCGAGGCCCTGGGCGAGGTGAAGGAGGCGCTCACCCTGTTGCCGGCGAGCCGCTTCAACTCCGAAAACGCGCGCCGGCGCCTGGAGGCGGCCTATGGCGTCAAGGCCCTGGACGCCTTCGGCCAACCGGGGCGGGCGGAGATCGCCGCGGCGGGGGCGCTCATCGACTATGTGGAATTGACCCAGGTCGGCAAGCTGCCGCGCCTGGCGCCGCCGCAACGGCTGCCGGCGCCGGGCGCGACCGGCGCCATCATGGAGATCGACGCCGCCACCCGCCGCAATCTGGAACTCTTCCGAACGTTGACCGGCGAGCGCAAGGGCAGCCTCCTCGCCACCATCGACCTGACTGTGAGCGGCGTCGGAGCGCGCCTCCTGTCCGGTCGCCTGTCGGCGCCCTTGACCGACGTGGCGGAGATCGAGCGCCGCCTCGACATGGTGGCGTTCTTCCACGGCGACGAGCGCCTGCGCGAGGCGGCACGGCGGGCGCTCGCCGCCTGCCCGGACATGGAGCGGGCGCTGTCGCGCCTCTCCCTCGGCCGCGGCGGCCCGCGCGATCTCGCCGCGGTACAGGGCGCGCTCGGCCAGGCGGCGTCTCTCAAGACGCTGCTTCCGGGCGCGGCGCTCGGCCCGCCGCCGGCGGGGATCGGCGCCTGCGTGCAGGATCTCGGCGTGCACGACACGCTGGTCGACCGGTTGGCGCGCGCCCTCGGCCCCGACCTGCCGCCGAGCACCCGCGACGGCGGCTTCATCGCCCCGGGTTACGCGCCGGAACTCGACGAGCAGCGCCGCCTTCGCGACGAGAGCCGCCGCCTGACCGCCGGGCTGCAGGCCGACTATGCGCGCCGCGCCGGCATCACGTCCCTGAAGGTGCGGCACAACAACGTCCTCGGCTACTTCGTCGAGGTGCCGGCGAGCCAGGCCGACAAGCTGATGGGGGAAGCGAGCAAGGACCTGCCATTTATCCACCGCCAGACCATGGCCAACGCCGTGCGCTTCTCCACCGTCGAGCTCGGCGAGCTCGAGGACAAGATCACCCGCGCCGGCGACCGGGCATTGGCGATCGAGCTCAAGCTGTTCGACGATCTGGTGGGCGAGGTGATGGGCCGCGCCGCCGAGATCGCCAAGGCGGCGCGCGCCCTGGCGGCGCTGGACGTGGCCGCCGCCTTGGCCGAGCTCGCCGCCCAGCGCCGCTACTGCCGGCCGGTGGTCGAGACGGGCCGCGATTTCGTCGTCGAGGCCGGCCGCCATCCGGTGGTCGAGGTGGCACTGAAGGCGGCGGGAGAGGCCGACTTCGTCGCCAACGACTGCGCGCTCGGCGAGAGCGGCTGCCTGTGGCTGGTCACCGGCCCCAACATGGCTGGCAAGTCCACCTTCCTGCGCCAGAACGCACTCATCGCAATCCTCGCCCAGTCGGGCAGCTACGTGCCGGCGGCGGCGGCGCGCCTGGGCGTGGTCGACCGCGTGTTCAGCCGCGTCGGCGCCGCCGACGACCTCGCCCGCGGACGCTCGACCTTCATGGTCGAGATGGTCGAGGCGGCGACCATTCTCAACCAGGCGACGGAACGGAGCCTGGTCATCCTCGACGAGATCGGGCGCGGCACGGCCACCTTCGACGGCCTGTCCATCGCCTGGGCGATGGTCGAACGGCTGCACGACGTTAACCGCTGCCGCACCCTGTTCGCGACCCACTACCACGAGCTGACGAGCCTCGCCGCGCGCCTGCCGCGCCTCGCCTGCTACACCATGCGGGTGAAGGAGTGGCAGGACGACGTCGTGTTCCTGCACGAGGTGACGCCCGGGTCGGCCGACCGCTCCTACGGCATCCACGTGGCCCGGCTCGCCGGCATGCCGGCGGAAGTGCTGGCCCGCGCCGAAGACGTCCTGGACCTGCTGCAGCGGGGCGACCAGGGCTCGGCGCTGACGCGCCTGGCCGAGGACTTGCCCCTGTTCGCCGCCGCCGGGGAGCGGTCGCCGGTGTCCTCGGCGCTCGAGGAGGCGCTGGCCGCTGCCGATCCCGACGCGCTGACGCCGCGGGAGGCACTGGACCTGCTCTACCGGTTGAAGACCCTGGCCGAGGACGGAGCGCCCGGCGGGCGACCGCGCACGGGGCGGCGAGGGACCGACGATGGCTGAGGCGCGCGGCCGGCTCGCCGCCATCGACATATTTCGCTACCGAAACTTTCGCCTTTACATGGCCGGCCATGGCCTGAGCCTCGTCGGCCTGTGGCTGCACAGAGTCGCCGTCGGCTGGCTCGCCTGGGACCTCACCGGCTCGGGCACTTGGCTCGGTGTC
>JAZFQY010000101.1:0-4430 GCA_036445355.1 Alphaproteobacteria bacterium | reverse complement strand
CGGCAAAACCGGGCGGGTGCGGGCCATTAACTTTCGCTACACCGTGCTGGAGGACGACGGCAAGACCATCCACGTGCCCAATGGCGCCACCTTCGGCACCAGCGTCACTGTCCTGCCGCCGCCTGGGCACGATCCGGCCACTTAGCAGGCCGTGCTGCCAGCCGACAATTACAGCAGCCTGCTAGCGGGCGCCGACTGGCGTGCCTCGGCCTGCCGGCCGTGGACACGTCTTCGCCCATTGGCTATCAACCGCGCATGGACGTGGTCCTGTCCAAGGTCCTGTGGGAGCTGTTCGATTTCGACGGGCTGCTGCTCGCCGCCCTGGTCGTCGGCGTCGGTCTCTTGTGGACGCCGTGGTCGCGGGCAGGGCGCCGGCTTTTAACCATCACGCTGCTGGCGACACTGGCGCTGGCGGTGGTGCCGGTCGGGCCCTGGCTGCTGGTTGCGCTGGAGAATCGTTTCCCGGCGATGACCGAGCCGCCGCCCCAGATCGACGGCATCGTCGTCCTCGGCGGCGCCATATCGCCGGCGCTCAGCCAAGCGCGCGGCCAGCCGCAGATCGGCGGCGACGCCGAGCGGCTGTTCGCGGCTGCCGCCCTGGCGCGGCGCTACCCAAAGGCACGCATTATGTTCACTGGCGGCTCCGTCACCCTACGCAATCAGGAGTTGAAGGAAGCGCCCCTTGCCGCCCGCGTCCTCGGCGAGCTCGGCCTGCCGCCCGAGCGCCTGCTGCTCGAGGCGCGCTCGCGCAACACCTACGAAAACGCCGTCTTTGGCTTCGAGGTCGCCCGCCCCGAGGCGGGGGAGACTTGGCTGCTCGTCACCTCGGCGCGCCACATGCCGCGCGCCATGGGCGCCTTCCGTGCCGCCGGCTGGCCGGTCGCCGCCTATCCGGCGGGCTATTTGAGCGACGGCACCTGGCGCTTCGGCCTCGGCTGGGGCCTCGGCGGCATCGACCGGGTGCGCATCGCGCTCAAGGAATGGTTAGGGTTAATGGTGTATTGGCTGACCGGTCGCAGCGACAGTTTGTTCCCAGGGCCGGAGGGCTCCTGAGGTCAAACGAGAATTGCGGTCCGTCCCCAATTATGGCACCCATTGCAAGCATTGCCGGCGAGTCGTGGGTTTGCAGTTGTTAACTATTCGCAGAGGACTGGCGGCGTTGCTGCTATCGGTCGCTTTCGTGGCCGCGCCGCCGGCTCGGCCTGCGGCGCACGCGGCCGGCGATTTCGACGCTTGGCTGGGCGAATTCAAGGTGGAGGCGCGGGCGACCGGCATTTCCCAGGCGACCCTGGACGCGGCCTTCGCCGGGGTGCGGCCGATGGCGAGCATCCTGGCGCTCGAGCGCCGGCAGCCTGAACGGACGCTGACCTTCGACGAGTATTTCAACCGCATGGTGAACGCCGACCGGATCCAGACGGGACGGCGGCAACTGTCCGAGAACCGGGCGCTGTTGGAGGAGGTCGGAGCGCGGTTCGGTGTCGATCCCCAGATCATCGTCGCGCTGTGGGGCATCGAGACCAGCTATGGCGGCTATGTTGGCAATACGCCGGTGATCGGCGCCTTGACCACGCTCGCCTTCGATGGCCGCCGCGGCGAGGTCTTCCGGCGCGAGTTGTTGTTTGCGCTGCGCATCGTGGAGGACGGACACATCACCCTTGACCGTATGATCGGCAGCTGGGCCGGCGCCATGGGGCAGGCGCAGTTCATGCCAACCGCCTTCGCCGACTACGCCGTCGACTTCGACGGCGACGGGCGTAAGGACATCTGGAACAGCCGCGCCGATGTGTTCGCCTCGACGGCCAACTTCCTCAGCCAGGTCGGTTGGCGCACCGGCACAAGCTGGGGACGGGCGGCGCGACTGCCGGACAATTTCGACGCCGGGCTCGCCGGCTTGAAGGTGGTCAAGCCCCTGTCGGAATGGCGCGCGATCGGGGTGCGCTTGGCCGATGGCGGTGCGCTTCCGACAAGCGAACAGGCGGCCTCCGTGGTCCGACACGACGGTCACGGCGGTCCGGCCTATCTGGTGTTCGACAATTTCCGCGCCATCATGCGCTGGAATCGGTCGCTCTTCTTCGCCACCGCCGTCGGGCACTTGACCGACCGGATCGGCGAATAGGGCGTCGCGGTCGCATGTCGCGCCGGAGAATGCCGCATCGGCTGACGCTCGTGATCGTGGGCGGGCTCCTGCTCGCGGCCTGCGCCGAGACGCAGCTTGCGGTGCACACGGCGAAGAAGGCCCAGGGCGCCCGCCCAACGATCATCGATAGGACTTACAAGCCGATGGAGGCGCCGTTCAAGATCGGCGACGCATACGAGATCGAAGGCAAGTGGTTCTACCCGGCGGAGGACTACCGCTACACCGAGGTCGGCATCGCCTCCTGGTACGGCCCGCAGTTCCACGGAAAACGGACCGCCAACGGCGAAGTCTTCAATATGTTTGCGATGACCGCGGCACACCGCACCCTACCCATGCCAAGCGCGATTCGCGTCACCAATCTCGCCAACGGGCGGTCCGTCGTGCTGCGCGTCAATGACCGCGGCCCATTCGCACGCGGGCGCATCATCGACGTGTCGCAGCGAGCAGCGGAGCACCTCGACTTCCGAGGCGAGGGAACCGCCAGGGTCAAGGTCGAGATCCTGCCCAGGGAAAGCCGGCAGCTCAAGACCGTGGCACTGAACGTGGACGCCGCCAGGGTCGATCAGATCGGCGTCAATGCGTCGCCCAGAATCCCGGTCGCGACCGCTCCCCTGCGCTCGGTCAATGGCCGGCCCGTCGCCCTGTCCGATGCCGAGTTGGCCTTGCCGAAGGTGGTGATCGCGCCCCAGCGCCCGCGCTTGCGCCCGCCGGAACTGCCGACCGGCGTCGTGATACTGCCGGTGAGCCCGTTGGGCATCCATGTTCAGGTCGGTGCCTTCGCCGATTTCCGAAACGCCTTGCGCATGCGCGATCGGGTGTGGGAGCTCGGACCGGCGCAGATCAGCCGCCACGACGTCGCCGGTACGTCCATGTACCGGGTGCGCTTGGGCCCGCTCGAGAACGTCGCGCAGGCCGACTTCGTTTTGAACCGGGTCATCGCGTCGGGCGTGCAGGGGGCCCGCCTGGTCTTCGAGGACGCCTGTGTGCGCACGCCATGCTAGTTAGTCCACGGCCGCGCCCGCGAGGCCGGCGCCACTGCGCGGGTGATTTCATCCCGAGTTCGGATTAGAGTGACGCCGCGCGCGCGGGGGGCCGCGAGCAACGGCACACGCAACGAAGGGGTCATGTGCATGAAATGGATTGCCCGAGCCCAGTTTGGCGCGGTGGTGCGACTGGCAGCCGCGATCCTCGCCGCGGCGCTGGCGTTGTCAGCCAGTGCCGCCGTGGCGGCGGAGTTCCAGACCAAGGCGAAGCAGGCCATTCTGGTCGATTTCGACACCGGTGCGGTGCTCTATGAGACGGCGGCCGACGACCTCATGCCGCCGGCGTCGATGAGCAAGATCATGACCGTCTACATGGTGTTCGAGAAGCTGAGCGCCGGTCAGCTCGCGCTCGAGGACGCCATGCCCATATCGGAAAAGGCGTGGCGCATGGGCGGCTCGAAGATGTTCGTCGAGGTCGGCAAGACGGCGCGGGTCGAGGACCTGCTGCGCGGCATTATTGTCCAGTCGGGCAATGATGCCTGCATCGTGGTCGCCGAGGGGCTGGCAGGCAGCGAAGAGGCCTTCGCCGAACAGATGACCGAGCGCGCCCGCGAGCTCGGTCTCGTGCACTCCACTTTCACCAACTCCACCGGATGGCCGGACCCGAACCACCTGGCGACGGCGCGCGAACTGGCGCAGTTGGCGACGCTGTTGATTCGCAACTTTCCCGAATACTATCACTATTTCGCGGAGAAGACCTTCACCTACAACAAGATCAAGCAGGGCAACCGTAATCCGCTCCTGTACAAGAACATGGGCGCCGACGGCCTCAAGACCGGACATACAGAGGGGTCGGGCTACGGGCTCACCGTCTCGGTCGTGCGCGGCGAGCGCCGCCTGATCCTGGTGCTGAACGGCCTCGAGAGTGTGCGCGAGCGCGGCCAGGAAGCGGAAAAGCTGATCGCCTGGGGCTTTCGCGAGTTCGAAAACTATGCCCTGTTCGAGGCCGGCGAGACGGTAGACCAAGCCGCAGTCTGGCTCGGCGACAGCGCCGTCGCGCCGCTGACCCTGGAGGAGGATCTGATCGTCACCCTGCCGCGCAAGTCGCGCAGCGGCATGAAGGTGAGCGTGGTCTATGACGGCCCGATCCCGGCGCCGATCGAGGAGGGCCAGCGCATCGCCACGCTCCGCATCGAGGCGCCCGACACCGAGCCCGTCGAGCGGCCGCTTTACGCCACCGAGGCGGTGGAGCGTCTCGGCTTTTTCGGCCGCATCGGCAGCGCGTTGGGCTATCTCGTCTGGGGACCGAG
>JAZFQY010000100.1:0-3297 GCA_036445355.1 Alphaproteobacteria bacterium | reverse complement strand
CACCCGCCTCGCGGGTGATGGCGGCGACCGCCCCCAGATCGACGACGACCCCGCCGGGGTTGGCGAGGTTCTCCAGAAAGACGGCCCTCGTCCGCTCGGTGAGCGCGCGCCTGAAGTTCTCCGGATCGTCGGGGTCGACGAATCTCGCCTGCCAGCCGAACTTCTGGAAACTCAGCCCCATCTGGTTGATCGAGCCGCCATAGAGCTTGTTGGCGGCGATGATCTCGTCGCCCGGCTGCATCAGCGGAAACAACGCCAGGATCTGCGCCGCGTGGCCGGAGGACGTGGCGGTGGCGCCGCGCCCGCCCTCGAGCGCCGCGATGCGCTCCTCCAGCACCGCCACCGTCGGATTGCCGAGCCGCGAGTAAATGAACCCGGGAAGCTGCAGGTTGAACAGCGAGGCGGCGTGGTCGGCGTCGTCGAAGACGTAGGACGTCGTCTGATAGATGGGCACGGCGCGCGCACCCGTGGCCGGGTCGGGCGCGGCACCGGCGTGGACGGCGAGGGTCTCGAAGCCGGGCTCCTTGCTCATGCGCGCAGCCTCCGTCGCTTGGTCGTGATGACGCGCGAATTGATGCCTTGCCAGCCCAGCTCGCCGTGCAGGCGCGCGAACTCGATCTTGGGGCAGCGGTTCATGACCACTGTGAGACCGGCGGCTTCGGCCTTGCCCGCCGCCGCGTCGTTGCGCACGCCCAACTGCATCCATAGCACCCGGGCGCCAATTGCGATGGCGTCGTCGGCGATGGCGTCGGCCTCGTGCGCAGGGCGGAAGCAATCGACCATGTCCACCTTGTCCTCGATGTCGCGCAGGCTCGCCCGCGCCACCTCGCCGAGGATCGTCTCGCCGGCCGCACGCGGGTTCACCGGGATGACGCGAAAACCCTTGGTCTGCAGGTACTTCATGGCGAAGTAGCTGGGCCGGTTCCAGTTGGCGCTGGCGCCGACCATGGCGATGGTGCGCACGCGGGTGAGGATCGAGCGGATGTGGTCGTCGGTATAGGCGTCGTGGCTCTCCACCGTGTCAATCCTCCCAGCCGTGCGCCCGATTACTTGTGCAGCCAGACCGGCTTGCGCTTGCCGATGAAGGCGTCGATGCCCTCGCCGGCGTCGTGGAACATGAGGTTCTCGGCCATGCCCTCACTGGCGTGGTCGTAGGCCGCCTCCAGGGTCATCTCGAGCTGGCGGTAGAACACCCGCTTGCCGGCGGCGATGGCGGCGTGCGACTTGGCCGTGATCGACCCGCAGAGCTCGGCAACGGCGGCGTCGAGCTCATCCGGCGCCACGACCCGGTTGACCAGGCCGATCTCCATCGCCCGCCGGGCCGGCAGGATGTCGCCGGTGAACAGGAGCTCGAAGGCGCGCTTGCGGTGGACGTTGCGGCTGAGCGCCACGCCCGGGGTCATGCAGAACAGGCCCACATTGATGCCCGAGGTGCCGAAGCTGGCCTCCGTCGAGGCTACCGCCAGATCGCAATTGGCGACCAGCTGACAGCCGGCGGCGGTGGCGACCCCGTGCACGCGGGCGATCACCGGCTGGGGAAGGCGCAGCATGGTGATCATCATGCGGCTGCATTTCTTGAACAGGGCCTCGTAATAGGCCTGCTCGGGCCGGTCGCGGATCTCCTTCAGGTCGTGGCCGGCGGAAAACGCCTTGCCGCGGCCGGCGATGACCACGACGCGCGTGGCCTCGTCGGCCGCGAGCGCGTCGAAGGCGGCCTGCAGCGCGTCCAGCATCGCCTCGGACAGGGCGTTGTACTGCTGCGGCCGGTTGAGGGTCAGGGTCGCGACCCCGCCCGTGTCCTCGCGCAGCAGGATCGGCTCGGCCGACTGGGCGTCCGGTGCGCGCGATCCGGCGGCGGTGCTCATGCGTCGACTCCTTGTCCCCTATGGTCTTGACCGGCAACTGACTTTGCCCCGCGAGCCGCCGGCGTTGCAACCCCGTCGGCGGTCGGCGCACCAAAGTGCGGCGGGCCGACGATCGGCCGGTGCGGTAATATCATACCGTACCCCTACTCGATTGTAATTTCGCACTTTTTCCTGCCCGGCATGTTGACTCGGGGTGCCTGCGTGGCATACTGCGCGCCCATTCGCGGTCGCCGATCGGCGCAAGAGATACGTCATGCGAACCTACTCCGCCAAGGCCAGTGAGATCGAGCGCGCCTGGTGGCTCATCGACGCCGAGGGGCTGGTCCTCGGTCGCCTCGCCAGCATCGTCTCCATGCGCCTGCGCGGCAAGCACAAGCCGATCTACACGCCGCACGTCGATTGCGGCGACCATGTCGTTATCATCAACGCCGACAAGGTCGCGCTCACCGGCAACAAGCTGAGCGACAAGCGCTACTACTGGCACACCGGCTGGCCGGGCGGGATCAAGCACCGCACGCCGGAGCAGATCAGGGAGGCTGGCCACCCCGAGCGCATCGTATTGAAGGCGGTGGAGCGCATGGTGCCGAGGAATCCCCTGGGCCGCCAACAGATGCGTAAGCTCAGGGTCTATGCCGGCGGCGAGCACCCGCACGCGGCGCAGAACCTGCAGCCCCTCGACATCGCCGCCATGAACCCGAAGAACAAGCGGAGCGCTTGAGACGATGACGGACGAGACCCAGGCCGAGACCGTCGCCACCCCGGTGGCTCCGCCGGCCGCAGCGCCCGAACCGCAGATCGATGACGCCGGCCGCACCTATGCCACCGGCAAGCGCAAGGACGCCGTGGCCCGCGTCTGGGTGACGCCGGGCAGCGGCAAGCTCACGGTCAACGGCCGAACGGGCGAGCAGTATTTTGCCCGCCCGGTGCTGCGCATGATCCTGAGCCAGCCCTTCCAGGTGACCGAGCGCACCGAGCAGTACGACATCCGGGCGACGGTCAAGGGCGGCGGCCTCTCGGGGCAGGCCGGCGCCGTGCGCCACGGCATCTCCAAGGCGCTGGCGCTGCGCGAGCCGGACCTGCGGCCGGTGTTGAAGAAGGCCGGCATGCTGACCCGCGACGCCCGCGTGGTGGAGCGCAAGAAGTACGGCAAGGCAAAGGCGCGACGTAGCTTCCAGTTCTCCAAGCGTTAGCCCGGCGGGCGGCCAGTCGATTTTGCGGCGAGGCGTCCCGGGCGGGGCGCCTCGGCTTTTCTTTGGGTATGACGGGGCCATGAGCAGGCGAGCGAGCAACATTCGGGTCAGGGTTGGCATCCTCGGCGCCAGCGGCTACACCGGCGCCGATCTGGTGCGCCTGCTCGCCGGCCATCCCCAGGCCTCGATCGAGCTCTTGACCGCCAATACCCACGCCGGCGAGCCAATGGCGGCGGTCTTTC
>JAZFQY010000099.1:0-7277 GCA_036445355.1 Alphaproteobacteria bacterium | reverse complement strand
GGCCGGCCGCCCAAATCCAGCAAGTTGCCCGAGACCGCGCGCGCCCGGCCCTCGATCTGGGCGAGGGCGGGCGAGCTCAGCAACAAGAGGACCGCGACGAGGTCACGCCGCATGGCGCCATCATAGCAAACGGCCGTGCCGGCCGACTCATAGCCGATCGAGACGCGAATTCGGCTCGAATGCGTACTTTTACCGGTTTGAAACCGTTGCCGGACCACAGTGCGGCGCACGGATCGGCGCCGGCGCGCCAACTGAGGCGTGGATGCTGAAGACACTCTATTTCGCGACGATTTTCATGGTTGCCCTCGGGCAGCCGGCGCACGCCTATCTCGATCCCGGCACCGGCAGCATCCTGCTCCAGATCCTGCTCGGCGGTGCCGCCGGCGCGCTGGCGGTGCTGAAGCTTTACTGGGGCAATATCCGGGCGTTATTCGCCCGTGGCGCCGCGCGCGCGCCCGAGGCGCCCGACGCAGCCGAGGACGGCGAAAAATCCACGCCCGCCAAACCATAGCCGCCGTCGCGGCGGCCGATCCCGGCTCGTTCCGCGATCCCGGCGGCCGGGTGTTTCACCGCGGCGATCGCGTTTTCCGCACCGTCACCGAGGCCGCGGCCGCCGAGTACGAGTTCGTCCGCGACACCGGGCTCCTTGCGGCGCTGGCGGAGGCCGGCCTCGCCCTGCCGGCGACACCAGTGGGCGCGGAAGTGCTGGGGCCGGCGGCGGCCGGCGCCCGCCATGTCCTCGAGCAGCCGAAGCTCGCCTTCATCTCCTACCCCTATGAGTGGCCGTTCGAGGCGCTGAAGGCGGCGGCGCTCGCCCATCTGGAGGTGCAGCTAACAGCGCTCGATCAAGGCGTCACCCTTACCGACGCCTCGGCCTACAACATGCAGTTCGACGGGCCGCGGCCGGTGTTCATCGACTGCCTATCGTTCCGCCGCTACCGCGACGGCGAATTCTGGACCGGGCACAGGCAGTTCTGCGAGCAGTTCCTGAACCCGTTGTTACTGCGCGCGCTCGTCGGCGTGCCCCACAATGGCTGGTATCGCGGCACCCAGGAGGGCATCACCGCGGCTGAGCTCGACCGGCTGCTACCGCTCAGGCGCAAGCTGTCCTGGAGAGTGCTCACCCACGTGAGCCTGCAGTCGGCGCTGCAGCGCGCCGGCGACAAGGACGGCGCCGAGGCCGTTGCCCGCACGGCGCGCGGCCGGCGGCTGCCGCGCGCCGCCTACCGGCGCATGCTCGAGCGCCTACACGCCTGGATCGCGCGCCTCAGGCCGGCCGGCCGCGGGCGCACCCAGTGGGCCGACTATGCAGCCAGCCATAATTACGACGCGCAGGAAGCGGCCGCCAAGAAGGCGTTCGTCGCCGGCTTCGCCAGCGAGGTGAAGCCGCGTCTGTTGTGGGACTTGGGCTGCAACACCGGTGACTACGCCAAGACGGCGCTCGAGGCGGGGGCAGCGCGCGCCGTCGGCTTCGACCTGGACCACGGCGCCCTGGACGCGGCGTTCCTGCGCGCGCGGGCGGAGGACTTGGCCTTCCTGCCCCTGCTTATGGACGCCGCCAACCCCTCGCCCAACCAGGGCTGGGCCGAGCGCGAGCGGCGTGGCCTCAGGGAGCGGGCCCCCGCCGACGCGGTGCTGGCGCTGGCCTTCGTGCATCACCTGGCGATCGGCCGCAACGTGCCACTGGCCGAGATCGCGACCTGGCTCGCCGAGCTGGCGCCGGCGGGCGTGGTCGAGTTCGTGCCCAAGTCGGACCCCATGGTGCGACGCCTGCTCGCCCTGCGCGAGGACATCTTCGCCGACTATGGCGAGGAGACGTTCGTCGCCGCCTTGGAAAAGCGCGCGCGCATCGTCGCGTCCGAGACCGTCACCGCAAGCGGCCGCCGCCTGATCCGCTTCCAGCGCCGGTGAACGCCGCCGATCCGTACGTCGCCCAATGACTCGTGATGGCCTGAGTGCTGTGTGCCAGCGTATGGTAGGTCACGTGATCGGGCACGGGCCTCGGGCGGACGGGAATTGGCGTCGTCATTGACGAATATGACCCTGCATCAGCTGCGCATTTTTTGGGCCGTCGCCCATGCCAACTCGTTGACCAAGGCGAGCAAGCGGCTTGGGCTCACCCAGCCGTCCCCGTCTCAGAACCTGTCGAAACTCGAGGGCACCGTCGGCTCGCGGCCGTTCGCCCGCAACGCCGGCCAGCTCAAGGTCGCCAACGTACAGTATTACGGCTGGGCGATGGTCAACCGTGCCGCGCTGATGCCGACGCGGGCACAGCTCGTTCGCTCGACCGAGCTCGTGGAAGAGGCGCGGGAGCGGCTCAAGGGCACGCTGGTGATCGATTACGTCTAGCCCGACTACATTAACCGGCGCATCGCCTGCGCTCCAGCGCCCTAGCACGCCGGCACTGGGCCCCGGCCCGGACCTGCCTTAGACTGTGCCCCGCAGGCGCGCCCACTCGCGGCGCGCCGCCGCGAGGCGCCAGTGGCACCGGATACGATCACCAATCCCGACACCGCGCCCTACGATTCGCGCATGCTGCCGGTCGACGGGCGGCATAGCCTTCATGTCGAGCAGGTGGGCAATGCCGACGGTGTTGCGGCCGTGTTTCTCCATGGCGGACCGGGCAGCGGTTGTCACGCGGCGCACCGGCGGCTGTTCGACCCGCGCCTGTTTCGCGTCGTCCTGTTCGATCAGCGCGGCGCCGGTCGCAGTACGCCGAAGCGCTGCCTGATCGACAACACCACCCAGCATCTCGTTGCCGACATGGAGTGCATTCGCCAGACATTGGCGATCGAGAAGTGGATGGTGGTGGGCGGGTCGTGGGGCGCCCTGCTCGCGGTCGCCTATGCCGAGGCACACCCGGAGCGCGTGTCGGCGCTGGTGCTGCGCTCGGTGTTCCTGGGCACCGCCGACGAGGTGACATGGGCGTTTGTCGACGGCCCGCGGACCATCTATCCCGATCTGTGGCGGCGCTTCGTCGGCCTACTGCCGGAAGCGGAGCGCGACGATCCGCTGACCGCCTACGGCGCCCGGCTGATGGATCCGGAGCCGGCGGTGCACGCCCCAGCGGCTTATGCATGGCACGACTACGAGCGAGCGCTGTCGGTTCTGCAGCCGCCAACTCTCGAGTTGCCCAGCTCGCTCGCGGGCTGGAGCGGCGGCACGCGGGCGCTTCCCGCCACGCCGTTCGTCGAGTGGCATTACTTCGCCAACGGCTGCTTTCTGGAGGACGGGGCGCTGCTCGCCGGCGCCGAGCGCCTCGTCGGCATTCCGGGCGTCATCGTCCAGGGACGCTATGACCTGTTGTGCCCGCCGCAGACGGCCTACGCGCTCGCATCGCGCTGGCCGACCGCGGAGCTACGAATCGTGGAAGGCGCCGGCCATTCCCTGTCGGAGCCCGCCGTCCACAGCGGCCTCGCCACCGCCATCGCCGAGTGTGGACGGCGCTTCGCGTGAGGCCGATTCGTATCGGCAGATATCGACCCTTGACGGTTGCGTTTCTGCACCACGCGAACTCCACCCGCGGCACGACCACCGCCTAGGCTAAAGTGTGCCTAGGAAGGACGGCGCGTTGACCGGAAACAAGCATTGGCGCGCCGCGAGGACGGGTTGCACGTAGCCACAATAAATGCACTTACGCGCGCCGGCCATGAGGGTCGGCAATGTGTTATGCAGTGAGATTGGAGGGGACGAAGGTTAACGACGACTCACGGTGCGAATTTCCTAGGGTGGCGCGCCGGCATGGCCCTGGCGTTCCGTGAGCAGTCGACCGACTACGTCGCTGCCGAGGAGGCCGCCAAGGCTGCGGGGGTCTGCATGTGGCGGGGCGAGTTCGAGACGCCTTGGGACTGGCTGGACTAGGAGCGCTACGGCGGCTGAGGCCCGCCGCCGGTCCGGGTCGCCAGCTTCGATGGGCGCTCCGCCGCCCGGGCCCCGGTCGACAGGAATGCCGCTATTGCAACAGGTCCGCCACCGCGTCGAGGCCGGCCTGCCCGCATATGCCGTCGTTGGCGCCGGACGAGCCGCTGACGCCCAGCCCGCCGATATGGGCACCGTCGGCGGTCATGATCGGCAGACCGCCCTCGAACAGGGCGATGCCGTGCACGAAGGCAATGGCGCCGGGGCTTTTCTCCGGATTGCCGTAGGCGAAGTCGCCGAGCGTCTTGGTCGAACGCGGGATTTTCGCCGTCGTGTTGGCCTTCGACATGGCGATCTCGTGCGACAGCAGCTGGGCGCCGTCCATGCGGACGTAGTATTTCAGGTTGCCGTGCACATCCATGACCGCGACGTGCATTTTCCAGTCTTCCTGCTGGGCCATGGCGACACAGGTCTCGGCGATCCTTTTCGCCACGTCCAACGTCAGCACCGGCTCCATTTCGAGCGCCGCCGCCGGCGTCGCCGCGGCCGACCAGATCGCCCCGCAGGCCACCGCGAGCGCGGCAAATGTGCGCATGGTTGGCATCGGTATCCTCCTTCGAAAATTCGAATGGTTCGACTGGTTGGTATGCTTGGAGAATCTCGGCGTCCCGTGACGCGACATGAGCATCAGGGAAGTGCAAATTCATGTCAAGGCGCGGCGCTGCGATCGACGACCGGCGCGTGCGCGTCATGGCGGTTCCAATGATGGCGCGCGCCGTCGGACTCGCGGGGAGGCGCCGCAGCCTGTGCGGCGACAGATGTGGCGTGCCGCAAGATCGTACGGCGGCACCGGCCCCGATGCCCCGGCCGCGGCACCCGGTTCCTCCAACCGGGCTCGGGGCCGCCTCGTCGAGGCATGCCGGCCAAGCCGGCTGAACCGAGGCACCTGGAATTGTAGCCATCGCCACGGCCTCACCCGTTGACGGAGGCGGAGAATGATGTATATGCGGGCCTGAATCTGCCGGCGAGCAGTCACCGGCGGAGGCGACGGCCCGCAGAGTGCTCCCATCGCGGTGCATGATCCTTGGCCCGCCAGTGGTACGCAGACCGGCGGAAGGGGGGATAGTTTCAATG
Organism: Alphaproteobacteria bacterium; assembly: GCA_036445355.1. Classification (GTDB taxonomy): domain Bacteria; phylum Pseudomonadota; class Alphaproteobacteria; order UBA6615; family UBA6615; genus JAZFQY01. Next base: position 2,285 of record JAZFQY010000099.1, on the reverse strand, counting down.
TGGCAGGGATCGGCTGCCGGGACGGGGGCTCCACTGCCGGTGTGACGACGCCGGCCTGGCTAGAGGGGTGACCGATGCAGGCGATGGCACTGAGATTGCTGGGCACGCCGATTGAGGCCCGCGACTATTTCCCGTTCCTGAAGTGGCTGATCCTCACCGGCGTTGTCATATTCGCGCTCATTCTGAGCTGGAATTTCGGGCTTGTTCAGCTTTTGGTGAGGAGCGACCGCAGCTACATCTCGCTGGTCATATTCGGGCTGTATGCCGTCACGTCGTTGCACTGCCTGTGGCTGACCCTGGTCATTTCGGGCGAGATCAACTGCGCCCACAGGGTGCGCGAGCAGGTGATGGCCGACACCGACGGCTACCGGGTCATCGGCGAGCGCGTACTGTTCAACGGCGGGGCCGAGCTGGCGCCGTGCAAGGTGACGGACCACATTCGCAACCTCATCTTGAAGTCGAGCCATCAGGGCAAGACCCACCTCGATCAGAGCTTGCTTCTGCGTTCCCTGGCCGACCAGCTCAAGGGCCCGCAGCAGCTCGGCTGGTTCGTCGCCGATGTCTTGCTCAAGCTCGGCCTTCTGGGCACGGTGATCGGCTTCATCCTGATGCTGTCGCCGATCGGAGGCATCAACACCTTCGACGTCGAGACCATGAAGTCGGCGCTGACCAGCATGTCGAGCGGCATGGCGGTGGCTCTATTCACTACCCTGGCCGGCCTCATAGCCGGCACGCTGTTGAAGGTGCAGTACTATTTCCTCGACGGCGGCACCGCTTATCTCTTCGGCTTGGCGACGGAAGTGACCGAGGTTCACGTCGTCTCCGTGCTCGATCGGAAATCCAATGGAGAATGAACGCCTCTACGAGCGCGAAGGGCACTTCGACGCGTTTACCGACTTGCTGTTCAACGCCCTGCTCGGCTTCGCTTTCATGTTCTTCATCGCCTTCCTGTTGATCAATCCGGATGCAGAGGCGGGCAAGGTCGAGCTCAAGGCCGAATTCATCATTACCGTCTCTTGGCCGGATAGGCATCCTGACGACATCGATACCTACGTCCAGGACCCGGTGGGCAACATCGTCTGGTACAAATGGAAGGAAGCCGGGTTGATGCATTTGGACCGGGACGACCGCGGCAACTACCGCGATACCATCCTGGTCAAGGGCAAGCCGGTGGCCAGTCCGTTGAACCAGGAAACCGTGACCCTGCGTGGCATCGTCGCCGGCGAGTATACGGTCAATATCTTTCATTTTCTCGCGACCTCGACCGACGCCGTGCCGGTATCGATCAAAGTCGAAAAGATCAACCCGAGTGTTTCCGTCGTCTACTACGACACCCTGGAACTCGACCATAGGGGCCACGAGCGCACGGCGGTTCGCTTCAGGGTGTCATCGGACGGCTCGATCGAAAACACCAGCTTTCGGCAGAAGTCTTTGGCGCGCGAAGTGCACAAAGAATAGGTTGGGTCTGTTCGGCAAGGGCGCCGCTCGCGCTGTGGGCCGGCTTGAGCGACCAAGGAAAACCTTATGATCTCGGCTGTCATTGGCATCGTCATCGCCTACGTCCTGATCGCGGTCCTGCTCTTGAGCATGAACCTGACATCGCGTTGGAAGTGGTGGATCAAGGCGGGGACGATCGTCGTGACCACCGGGTTCTTTGTCCAGTCCTTCGCTTCCATTGTCGGGATCGTTGGCTGGCCGAGCACCTCGGCCCTGCCGCCGGCATTCAAGCTGCACTGGGGCGCCATCGTCGAGCCGAACCAATTCATGGGCGAGAAGGGCGTCATCTATCTGTGGGTCGAGGAGCTGGACGACAACAACGTGCCCATGGGCGTGCCCCGGGCCTTCGAGCTGCCCTATAGCGACGACCTCGCCGAAAAGTTGGATCAGGCGACCAAGAACATTCAGGAAGGCATGGAGCAGGCTGGCGCCGCGGAGGCCTTGCAGGCCAGTGGCGGGCGCGAGGCCGCTGACGAGGAAGATACGGATGTGGACGGCGATGAGCCCGCGGGCCGTTACTATCCCGAGGCCTTTATCCCGGACGAGACCGTAATCATCGAGTTCCGCAATATGCCGGTGCCGATCATGTCGCTCAAGACCGACCCCGAGCATTTGACCCCTTAACGGATCAAAGGCTCACTCTAGCCACGCACCTCGTTGAGTCAGGCACGCGCCCGCGCCGGAGGCTCGGGCGCCGGCTCGGCGGTCAGCTTGAGGAAGGCCCCGTAAAGGGATTGGCAGCCGGTTTCGCCGACCAGCGCCGATGGCGAGGTGTCGCGCAGCACGTG
>JAZFQY010000098.1:0-9371 GCA_036445355.1 Alphaproteobacteria bacterium | reverse complement strand
GTAATCGAGGTGATCTTGATGTCCATCTGCAGCGAGGTGATGCCGGCCTCGCTGCCGGCGACCTTGAAGTCCATATCGCCCAAATGGTCCTCGTCGCCGAGGATGTCGGAGAGCACGGCGAAGTCGTCGGCCTCCTTGATCAGGCCCATGGCGATGCCGGCGACCGGTTGCTTGATCGGCACGCCCGCATCCATCAGTGCCAGCGACGTGCCGCAGACGGTAGCCATGGACGACGAGCCGTTCGACTCCGTGATCTCGGAGACCACGCGGATGGTGTAGGGAAAGTCCTCCTTCGCCGGCATCACCGGGCGTATGGCGCGCCAGGCCAGCTTGCCGTGGCCGATCTCGCGCCGGCCCGGGGAGCGCAGGAAGCTCGCCTCGCCCACCGAGTAGGGCGGGAAGTTGTAGTGCAGCATGAAATGCTCGCGATACTCGCCGTCAAGGGCGTCCATGATCTGCTCGTCCTGGCCGGTGCCCAGGGTGGCGACCGCCAGGGCCTGGGTCTCGCCGCGGGTAAACAGGGCCGAGCCATGGCTGCGCGGCAGGATGCTCACCTGGCAGTCGATGGGGCGCACGGTCTTGGTGTCGCGGCCGTCGATGCGCCGGCCGGTCTTGAGAATGCTGCCGCGCACGATGTCCTTCTCGAGCGCCTTCAGCGGCCCGCCGGCGAGCTCCGCCGGCAGCTCCTCCTCGGCCAGTCGGTCCAGCACCGCCTGTTTCGCGGCCTCGACCTTCTCCAGGCGCACCTGTTTCACCGGTTCGCCATAGGCCTCGCGCAGCGCCGATTCGCCGAGCTCGCGCACCCTGCCCTCGAGCTCACGCTGCGCCGCCGGCGCCTCGGGCAACTCCCTGGGCTCCTTGGCGCAATCCTCGGCCAGGGAAATGATCGCGTCGATCACCGGCTGCATCTGGGCATGGCCGAACATGACCGCGCCCAGCATGACATCCTCGCTCAACTCGTGGGCTTCGGATTCGACCATCAGCACCCCGTCGCGGGTGCCGGCGACGACCAGGTTGAGGGCGCTCGTCGGCATCTCGTCGATCGGGGGGTTGAGCACGTATTCGCCGGCAATGTAGCCGACCCTCGCGCCGGCGATCGGTCCCAGGAACGGAATACCGGAGATGGTCAGCGCCGCAGAGGCACCGATCATGGCGACGATGTCCGGGTCGCTCTCTAGATCGTGGCTGAGAACCGTGCAAATGATCTGGGTCTCGTTGTGGAAGTTCTTGTGGAACAGGGGCCGGATCGGCCGGTCGATGAGGCGCGAGGTCAGGGTCTCCTTTTCGCTCGGCCGCCCTTCGCGCTTGAAGAATCCGCCGGGAATCTTGCCGGCGGCGAAGGTCTTTTCCTGATAGTTGACGGTCAGGGGAAAGAAATCGATCCCTTCCCTGGGCGTCTTCTGCGCCACCGCCGTGCACAGCACTGCGGTTTCGCCGTGGCTGACGAGCACGGCGCCGTCGGCCTGGCGCGCCATTCGGCCAGACTCGAACACGAACGGGCGTCCGGCCCAGGTCAACTCGTTACGTACTAGTTTGAACATATTTCATCTCGGATTTGCTGCGCCCTTGCCGCCCACGCCCGTCCGTTATGGTGGCGTGGCGTAGCTGGGCCTTTGTGATCTGTCTTGCGGGTGAGTGGCTGAACCCGGCGCCAGCAATGGGCGCCCGGCCAGGGCAGGAAGGCGCCATCAACGGCGCAATCCCAGGCGCTCGATCAGCGCCGCGTAGCGACTGGTCTCCCGGCTCCTGACATAGTCGAGCAGCCGGCGCCTCAGCCCCACCATGATCAGCAGGCCGCGGCGGGAATGGTGGTCCTTGGCGTGTGCCTTCAGGTGCTCGGTCAGGTTCTTGATGCGCTCGGTGAGGATCGCGACTTGCACCTCCGGCGAGCCGGTGTCGCCGTCCTTGGATTGGAACTCCTTGATCAGCTCCTGCTTTCGTTCGGCGGTGATCGACATCTCGTCGTCGGGTCTCCTAAAGGTTGAGAACGCGGACCGGCCTGATCTGGATGCCCTCGACGCGTGCCAGCGCCACCGGCGTCGCCGCCGCCATGGCAAGCATGACGTCGTCATCCGCCATGTCCTGAATCCGCCGCCGGTCTTCGGGTCGCAGCACCGGCACCGCCTGCCCGTTGCGCAGGCGCCGCGCCTCCTCATCCGTCACGGCCAGCGCCGGGATGCCGTCCAGCGCCGTCGCGATTGGGACCAGGGACGGATTGGCGGCGGCACTATGGCCAAGTTGACAAAGCTTTTCCAGCGAAATTGCGTCCGCCGCATGGAAACCTCCGACGCGGCTGCGGCGCAATGCCGCCAGATGGCCACAGGTGCCAAGGCACGCCGCCAGGTCGCGGGCGAGCGCGCGCATATAGGTACCCTTGCCGCAGGTGACGCGGAAGCGGGCGTGGTCGGCGTCGGCGATGTCGAGCAGGGCGAAGCCGTCGATGCGCGCCCGACGCGGCGCCAAATGCACCGCCTCGCCGGCGCGGGCCAGGTCGTAGGCCCGCCGGCCGCCGATCTTGACCGCCGAGTAGCGAGGCGGAACCTGCTCGATGTCGCCGATGAAACCGGCGATCGCCGCCTCGATCTCGGCCCTGTCCGGGCGTCGGGCGGAGGTGTCGATCACCTCGCCCTCGGGGTCGTCCGTGGACCGCTGCTCGCCCCAGCGGATGGTGAAGTCATAGGTCTTGGACGTCGCCATGATGCAGCGAATGGTCTTGGTCGCCTCGCCCAGTGCGATCGGCAGCACGCCGCTTGCGAAGGGGTCGAGGGTGCCGGCGTGGCCGAGCTTGGCGGCACCGGTGGCGCGGCGCACCGCCTCTACGGCGGCGAAGGAGCTCATGCCCACCGGCTTGTCGAGGTTGAGCCAGCCATGCAGCGGCCGCCCGCCGCGTCGTCTACGCGCCATTGCCGCCCTCGGCGCCGCCGACGCTCCCGGGGGCCAGGTCCCGCGCCACGCCGGGCTGGTGCAACAGGCGGTCGATCTCGCTCGCGGCGTCGAAGCTCGTGTCGGCCTGAAACGACACCTTGGGCATGAATTTGAGTCGCATCTCGCGCGCCAGGCAGGCACGCAGGTGGGGCGCGGCGCGCGTGAACGCAGCGACGATGGCGTCCACCTCGCCGCCGCCCAGGGGCGTGACGAAGGCAGTGGCGTTGCGCAGATCGGGGCTCACCCGCACCTCGGTCACGGTGATCGATCTGCCGGCCAGATCCGGGTCGCGGATATCGTCGCGCTGCAGAATGCGCGACAGTGCGTGGCGCAGCTCCTCGCCGACGCGCAGTTGCCGCGGGCTTGCCGCGCGGCCGGATCTCGCCGGGCCGGCGTGTCTTGTCATTTCCTCTCCGTTGCGTTCATGGGGCGCTCGCAATAAATGGCCCCAGGCACGTTGACCTCACGCGCCGCCGGCGAGCCGGCCGGTGCCTACAGGGTGCGCGCCACCTCCTTGACCTCGAAGCACTCGATGGCGTCGCCGACCTGGACGTCGTTGTAATTCTCCAGCGAGGCGCCGCACTCATAGCCCTCGCGTACCTCGCGCACGTCGTCCTTGAAGCGCTTGAGGGTGCCGAGGGTGCCCACATGCACGACGACGCTGTCGCGCACCAGCCGCGCCTTGGCGCCGCGGCGCAGGAGGCCCTCTCGCACCATACATCCGGCGATCTTGCCGAATTTGGTGATGCTGAACACCTGGCGCACTTCGGCGGCGCCGATCGGCTCCTCCTCGATCCTCGGCGCCAATTGGCCGGTCATCAGCGCCGTCACTTCGTCGACCACGTCATAGATGACGGTGTAGTACCGGATCTCGACGTTGTCGCGCTTGGCCAGGTCCCTGGCCTGTGGATTGGCCCGCACGTTGAAGCCGATGATCAGCCCCGCCGAGGCGCCGGCGAGGGAAACGTCGGACTCGGTGATGCCGCCGACCGCGGCATGCAGAAAGCGCACTGCGACCTCGTTCGTGGCCAGCTTCTCCAACGCGCCGGCGATGGCCTCGACCGAGCCCTGCACATCGGCCTTTATCACCAATGGCACTTCGGCCGCCTCGCCCTCGGCGAGCTTGGTGAACATCTGCTCGAGCGTGCCGCGCGCACCGGCGGCAGCGCGCTGATCGCGCAGTTGCGAGAGTCGAAATTCCGTCACCTCGCGCGCCCGCGCCTCGCTGTCGACGACGGCGAAATCGTCGCCGGCCTGGGGCGTGCCGTTGATGCCCAAGACCTCGACCGGCTGCGCCGGGCCCGCCGACTCCACGTTCTCGCCCCGATCGTCGATCAGCGCCCGCACCCGGCCCCATTCCGAGCCGGCGACGAAGATATCGCCGGGCCTGAGCGTGCCGCGCCCGATCAAAACCGTCGCCACCGGGCCGCGGCCGCGTTCCAGCTTCGCCTCAATGACGGCGCCGTAAGCGGATCGGTCCGGGTTTGCCTTCAGTTCGAGCAGCTCGGCCTGCAGCAGGATCGCCTCCGCTAGCTTGTCGAGGCCGTGCTTCTCGAGTGCGGAGACCTCGACGCATTGGACCTCGCCGCCCATCTCCTCGACCACGATCTCGTGGCTCAGGAGGCCGTTTTTGACGCGCGAGGGGTCGGCGTCCGGCTTGTCGCACTTGTTGATAGCGACGATGATCGGCACCCCGGCGGCCTGCGCGTGGTTGATCGCCTCCACCGTCTGCGGCTGCACGCCGTCGTCGGCGGCGACAACTAGGATGACGATGTCGGTGACCTGGGCACCACGCTGGCGCATGGCGGTGAAGGCCTCGTGGCCGGGCGTGTCGATGAAAGTGATATTCCCGCCGGAGGCAAGCTCGACCTGATAGGCGCCGATATGCTGGGTGATCCCGCCCGCCTCGCGCGAGACCACGTCGGTATCGCGCAGGGCGTCGAGCAGGGAGGTCTTGCCGTGGTCGACATGGCCCATGACGGTGACCACCGGCGGCCGCGGCCTGAGCGCCCCATCTTCTTCATCCGGCTCGCCGCCCAGCCCGATCTCGACATCAGCGGCCGAGACCCGCCGCACCTTGTGGCCGAATTCGCCGACCACGAGCTCGGCAGTGTCCTGGTCGATGGTTTGATTGATGACGGCCATGACGCCGATCTTCATCAGCGCCTTGACTACCTCGCTGCTGCGCTCGGCCATGCGGTTGGCCAATTCGCCGACAGTGATCGCGTCGGGTATTACCACCTCGCGCACGATCTTCTGCGTCGGCATGGCCTGCTGCGCCGTCCTGGCGCGCTTGACCTTCTCCACGCGGCGGCGGAAGGCGGCGACCGAGCGCACGCGCCCGCCGTCCTCGGAAAGGGCCTGGCTGATGGTCAGTTTGCCGCTGCGCCGCCGCGCCGCCCCGCGCTCGCGGGCGGCCGGCTTCGCCGCCGCGGCGGCACGCGACTTGGCGCGGGCGCGCTGCGCCTCGCCGGCGGCCTCTTCCTCGGCCGTCGCGCTGGCAGCCTGGCGCCGCTTTTCGCCCTCGGATGCGCGTTGGGCGGCGTCCTCGGCCATGCGCCGTGATTCCTGCTCGGCCTTGAGCCGCTCCTGCTCCTCCTCGCGACGCCGGCGCTCGCCCACCTCGAGACTGCGCTCGTTCTCCTCGACCGGCACGCTCGCCTCGCGCGCAACGCGAAGCGCCTCCTCCAGCTCCCGCGTCGCCGATTCCTTGGCCGCGAACTCGGCCACCTTCGTGGCTTCCTCGAGGGCACGGATGCGCACCGCCCGCTCGTGCTGAGTCAGCTCGCGCACCGGCTCCTGTACTTCGCCCTTCGCCACCACCGGCTGGGCGGGCGCTTCGGTCTTGTAGAGACCAAGCTCCGGCTGCGCCTTGACCTCGGTCATCTGACCGCCGGCACCAGGCGCATAGGTGCGCTTGCGCTTGACCTCGACCATCACGGTCTTGGTGCGCCCGTGGCTAAAGCTCTGCTTGACCTGTCCGGTCTCGACCGTCTTCTTCAACTCAAGTCGGCCGGGGCGGGAAAGCTTCAGCGCCTTGCGCGGACCCTTCTCAGTCGTCTCCGCCATATCAGTTCGAATATCCGTCATCCCTCTTGACATCCTCCACCGACTCGCGGCGAAAGCCGGCGAGTCGCCCGGCCTCGGCAACCACCGCTTCGGCCAGCCGTCCCGGCGCGAGCGCGGCGTGCACGACGCGCGCACGGCCGAAGCCTCGGCCCAGCTCGGCGCCCGTCAGAAGCGCAATTCGCGACACCGAGGCCCCGGCGGCCAGGGCCGCGAGCCTGCCGACGCCGTCCTCGCCGCCGTCGGCGGCGGCGAGCAGCAAACCCCCGCGCCCGTCTCCGGCCCCTCGGTCGCGGGCCTTGAGCCAGGCGCGCACGCGCTCGAATCCGATCACGACCTGCCCGGCGCGGCGGGCGAGCCCGAGAAATCCCTGGCAACGCTCGACGAGCAGCCGCGCGACCGTTTCGTCGAGGTCTTCGGCCGCGCGCACGGCGCGCCGGGAGGCCCACGAAAAGCGGTTCCGGCCGCAGGCGGCGGCGACTATATCGCGGCGCGGAGTCAACCACAAACCCCGTCCGGGCAGGCGGCCGGCCAGGTCGGGCACGACGACCCGGTCCGGGCCGATGACGAAGCGGATGAGCTCCGCCTGCGGTCGCACCTCGCCGGTGACGATGCACCGGCGTAGGGGCCGGCGGCGAGGCGCGGCCGCATTTCCGTCGTCTCCGGCCGGGCGCGGGTACGCCATCGCGGGTTCCTACTCCTCCACTGCCGGCGCGGGCATCGGCTCGCCTTCGGGCGCCGTTTCGGCCTCGGCGGCGAGCGCCGCCGCACGCGCCGCCTCTTCCATGGCGGCGAGTTCCTCCTCGCTGTACCAGTGGCGCCGCGCCGCCATGATCACGGCGTCGGCCTCTTCTGCCAGGAGCGGGCTCGAAGCGACCAGGCGCTCAAGCGCCACGCCCTCCACCTGCGCCAGATCGTCAAGCGTGCGCGCGCTCTCCTCCTCGCGCAGGACGAAGCGCAGCTCGTCGCCGCTCAGATCCGCCAGATCGTCGAGGGTTCTCACCCTGGCTTCGCCCAGCTTGACAAGCATGCCGGGCGTCAGCCCTTCGATCTCGGCGACGGCGTCTTCGACCTTCAGATACTTGCGCTGGGTCTCGAACTCCTCGTCGCGCGCCGCCAGCCACAACTGGCCGCGGTGCTGCAGCTCCTCGGCGAGATCCTCGTCGAAGCCCTCGATGTTGACCAGCTCCTTGATCGGCACGTAGGCGACCTCCGGGATCGAGGTGAATCCCTCGGTGACGAGCAGGTGGGCGATGACGTCTTCGAGGTCGAGGGCATCGATGAACATCTGGCTGCGGCTGAGGAAATCCTCCTGGCGGCGGCGCGATTCCTCGTCCTCGGTCAGGATGTCGATGTCCCAGCCGGTGAGCATGGCCGCCAGGCGCACGTTCTGACCGCGCCGGCCGATGGCGAGGGAGAGCTGGTCGTCCGGCACCACGACCTCGATCTTGTGCGTATCCTCGTCGAGTACGACCTTGGTCACCTCGGCCGGTGCCAGGGCGTTGACGACGAAGGTCGCCGGGTCGTGCGACCAGGGGATGATGTCGATCTTCTCGCCCTGCAGCTCGCCGACTACGGCCTGAACCCGGCTGCCGCGCATGCCGACACAGGCGCCGACGGGATCGATCGAGGCGTCATTCGAAAGCACGCCGATCTTGGCCCGGCTGCCCGGGTCGCGAGCGACCGCCTTGATCTCGATGATGTGGTCGTAGATCTCCGGCACTTCCTGCGCAAACAGCGCCGCCATGAACTCCGGCTTGGCGCGCGACAGGAGGATCTGCGGTCCGCGCGACTCGCGGCGCACGTCGTAGATGTAGGCCCGGACCCGGTCGCCGTTGCGGAAGTTCTCGCGCGCGACGGTCTCGTCGCGCCTGAGCACGGCCTCGCCGCGGCCAAGGTCGACGGTGACGTTGCCAAACTCGACGCGCTTGACGAGCCCGTTGACGATCTCGCCGGTGCGGTCCTTGTATTCGTTGTACTGCCGCTCGCGTTCGGCCTCACGCACGCGCTGGACGATGACCTGCTTCGCGGTCTGCGCCGCGATGCGCCCGAAATCGATCGGCGGCAGGTCGTCGATCAGGAATTCGCCGACCTCCGCCTGCGGCTTTTCGCGCCGTGCGTCGCTGATGCGCATCTGGGCGAACTCGTTCTCGATCTCGGCGTCGTCGTCGACCACCTCGCGGTAGCGCTGCAACTGGATGTCGCCGCTTTGCTTGTCGACGGAGGCGCGGATGTCGTGCTCGTGGCCGTACTTGGCGCGCGCCGCCTTCTGGATCGCCTGCTCCATGGCCTCCAGCACTTCGTCGCGCTCGATGCCCTTTTCGCGCGCGACCGCGTCGGCCACGGCCAGCATCTCCAGCCGGGCGGGCGAGGCGATCGTCTCGATGGCTTCCGGCACTAGTTCGGTCTCCGTGGTTGCCCTGCCGCGGCCAACAAATCGTCGGTGAGCACCAGCTTCGCCCGGCGGATGGCGTCTAGGGGCAGGGTCAGGACTTCGCCCTCGGCATCCAGGCGCACGGCCGCGCCTTCGAGCCCAAGCAGGCGGCCGCGGAAGCGGCGCCGGCCTTGCCGCGCCTCTGACAGCTCGAGCTTTGCCTCGAACCCGGCGAACCGTTCGAAATCCTTGCGCCGGGTGAGCGGGCGGTCGATCCCTGGTGAACTGACTTCGAGATCGTACGCCCCGACTATCGGGTCTTCAACATCGAGCAGGGCCGACACCATGCGGCTCAACTCGGCGCAGTCGTCGACGCCGACGGTCTCACCGTCGGCGCGCTCGACCATGACCTGAAGCGTCTGCCGCGCACCGGCGAGCATGGTCACGCGCACCAACTCGAAGCCCGTGGCCGCGACGGCGGGCTCGATGAGGGTGGCAATGCGCCCTGTCTCCTTGGTGTCGGTCACGAGGCTCATGGCGCCTCCGCGCCAAGCGAAACAAAAAAGAGCGGCCCGCGGGCCACCCTTCAAAAGCCGTTGCCGGCTCGTCCGGTTGTTTTCCTGGAAATATAGGCAATCGGCCAGGCGGCGCAAGGGATTTATGCGCGCGCGCGGCGGCGAAAGCGCAGATAGGTGCACACCCGGCCCTGGCCGAGCGCCTTCTGCTCGTAGCGGGTCGGCGGCCAGTCGTCCGGCCGTGTCCGCCAGTCCCGCGGCCGGCGCGCCAGCCACGCGAAGGCGGGATGATCGAGGGTGAGGCGCAGCATCCAGCGCAGATATTCGGCGTCGTCGGTGGCCAGGCGCATCTCGCCGCCGTCGCCAATGAGGCGCAACGCCTCGCTCACCGACCAGCAGGTCGCCGACATCAACGAGTGGATCGTCACCGTCCCCGAACCATCGGTGCCTGGCTTGGTAGGTCTTGCGGGCCTCGCCCTGATCTTGCGTCG
>JAZFQY010000097.1:0-9078 GCA_036445355.1 Alphaproteobacteria bacterium | reverse complement strand
GGGTACTCGCCTTGTTCGGCGGCGGCGGCGTATCCATACTCAGTCGGACATGGGGAGGCAAGCTCGGCGCCGTCGGCTCCGGGCCTAGGTCCTGTACTCATGATTTAGCGTGGCCGCGACATTGCGCATTTGGTTCTGGGCTAGGAGCGAGGAGCGTGGTGATGCAAGCGCATCATGAGCGACGAGCGACGCTGACCGCCAAGGCCCCAGGCGGCAAATGCGCCATGCCTATCGGGTGCGCTGTGCTTGGCCGCCTGCGGCGGCGCGAGGGCTCACCGATGGGCCGCCATCGCTTTCACCCTCGCTCCTGGCATGCGGCGCAAGCGCAGCGCATCTCGACCGCGCCCAATCATGAGTACAGGACCTAAACCAGCGCGAGGACGAGCCATGGCTGGCGCGGCACCGAAGAGCGCAGCAAGGCGCACCGTCGATCCGGCCGAGATCGACAAATTCTCGGCGCTGGCGGCGGATTGGTGGGACCCGGCCGGCTCGTTCGCGCCCTTGCACCGGCTCAATCCGACGCGTCTGGCATTCATCCGCGAACGGGTGTGTGCCCATTTCGGCCGCGGGGCGCGGGGGCTCGAGCCCTTCGCCGGTCTCGAGCTGCTCGATATCGGCTGCGGCGGTGGCCTGGTCTCGGAGCCCATGGCCCGGCTCGGCGCCACGGTCACCGGCATCGATGCCAGCGACGCCGGTCTCGAGGCGGCGCGCTCCCACGCCGGCGAGACGGAACTCGCCATCGCCTACCGCCGCGCCAGCGCCGAGGAGCTGGCGGCCGAGGGCGCCCAATTCGATGTGGTGCTGAACCTGGAGGTGGTGGAGCACGCCCTCGACCCGCTCGCCTTCCTCACCGCCACGGCGGCGCTGGTGCGGCCCGGCGGGGTCATGGTCGCGGCGACCCTCAACCGGACGGCCAAGGCCTTCCTGCTCGCCGTCGTCGGCGCCGAGTACGTGCTCGGCTGGTTGCCGCGCGGGACCCACGATTGGCGAAAGTTCGTGCGCCCGGCCGAGCTCGCCCGCGGCCTCGCGGCGGGCGGAGTGGAGATCACCGAATTGACCGGGGTCGCCTTCGATCCCCTCGGCCGGCGCTGGCGCCTGGCGCCGCGCGACCTGGCGGTCAACTACATGGCATTCGGGGTGAAACGGGGCTAGGCCGGCTCAACTATCGAGGCGGCGGAGCCAGGGAATACGCGCGATCTTGATCCCTTCATCGACCAGCTCCTTCGCCTCCGTGTCGCTGGTCTCGCCGTAGATGCCGCGCTCGTCGGCTTCGCCATGATTGATCTTGCGCGCCTCCTCGGCGAAGCGCGGACCGACATAATCGCAGGTCTCCTCGACATGGGTGCGCAGTGCCTCCAGCTCCTGGCGCGCGCGCACCGCGTCGCCCTCCTGGCTCTTGATCGCCGGCGCCATAGGCGCCTTCTCGACCTTGGTGTTGCCGCACACCGCGCAGGCCACCTGCTTGCGCTTCGACTGCGCCGCAAAGACCTTGGCACTCTGGAACCAGGCCTCGAACACGTGCCCCTTGGCGCAACGCAGGTTGAAGTGGATCATCGGCCGGTCCGGGCCCGGATTGTTGCCTTCACCAGCCCATAGATTTGGCGATTTCTTGCGCCGAAACAAGAAGTTGTTAAAACGGCCCCAAGAGCCATTTCCGGTCATATTGACGGTGCCCTGGCCCAAAACGGCTCAGTCAGAATGGGTCATTATGACCGGAGAAGGTTCTAGCATGCCGAAATCCCGGCCCCCGCCGCCCTCGCCCTGGGTCGTCCGCTTCGCGCCCCTGATTGCGCGCGGCGGCCCGGTGCTCGATCTCGCCTGCGGCGGCGGGCGGCACGCGCGCTACCTCCGCGGGCGCGGTCATCCCGTGGTCGCCGTCGACGTGGAGCTCGCCGGCGTCGCCGATCTCGCCGGGCAGGAAGGGGTGGAGCTCGTCGCCGCCGACCTCGAGCGCTCGGCGCCCTGGCCCCTCGCCGGCCGGCGCTTCGCCTGCGTCGTCGTCGCCAACTACTTGTGGCGACCGCTGTTCCCCGACATCCTGGGCGCGGTCGACGACGGGGGCGTGCTCATCTACGAGACCTTTGCCGCCGGCAACGAGGCCTATGGCAAGCCGGCGCGGCCGGACTTCCTGCTTAGCCCCGGCGAGCTCCTGTCGGTGGTCGGCACGCCGTTCCGGATCGTGGCCTATGAGCACGGCTACGTCGACCGCCCGCGGCCGGCCGTCGTGCAGCGGCTGTGCGCCGTGCGCGCCGCCGAGCCGCGGCCCATCCATCCCGAGGATCCGCCATGACGCATCAAACCTGGCACCGCGACGGCTTCAGTATCAGCACCGATCGGTCGCGGCTGGACTTGGCGGTCATCCATGGGTTTCTCAAGGGGTCCTACTGGGCCGAGGCCATTCCGCGTGATGTGGTGGAGCGCAGCCTGACGCACGCCCTGGTCTTCGGCCTGTTCACGCACGACGCGGCGCAGATCGGCTTCGCCCGAGCCATCACCGACCGTGCCACTTTCGCCTATCTGGGCGACGTGTTCGTGATCGAGGATTGGCGCCGGCGCGGGCTGGGCGCATGGCTCGTAGAGTGCGTCATGGGCCACCCGGACCTGCAGGGTCTGCGCAATTGGTTCCTGCTCACCCGTGACGCCCATGCATTCTATGCCAGGTTCGGATTCGAGCCGATGCCGGACGCAAGCCGCCTGATGGTGCGCGCCGATCCCGAGGTCTACCGCCGCGGCACGGCGGGTTAATCGCCGGCGGCCTGGCGCAGCGCCGGCGCCGCGTCGGGTGGCGCGTAGGGCCGGTCGTGCCTGAGCGCCGGCACTGCGGCGCGCGCCTCGCCCACCGCCTTCGGGTCGATCTCGGCGACGACGATGCCCGGAGCCTCGCCGCCATCGGCCAGCACCTCGCCCCAGGGCGCGACGATCAGCGAATGGCCGTAGGTGCGCCGCCCCTCGGCGTGGGTGCCGGTCTGCGCCGGGGCGAAGACGTAGCAGCCGGTCTCGATCGCCCGCGCGCGCAGGAGCGCGTGCCAGTGGGCCTTACCCGTGGGCACGGTGAAGGCGGCGGGCACGGTGAGATAGTGGGCGCCCGCCTGGGCCAGGGCGCGATAGAGGTGGGCGAAGCGCAAATCGTAGCACACACTCATGCCGAGCCGGCCCCAAGGCAGATCGGCCACTACCGCCTTGCCGCCGGCGGCGATGGTCTTCGATTCGCGGTAGCTCTCCCCGCCCGCCAGGTCGACGTCGAACAGGTGGATCTTGTCATAGCTGGCGGCGATGGCGCCCGTCGGATCGACAAGGAAGGAGCGGTTGGCGACTTTCTCCGCGCCCGGTACCGTCACCGCCAGGCTGCCGATGAGCAGCCAGGCGCCGGTCTCGGCCGCCAGCTCGCGGTAGGCGGCGAGCGCAAGGTGGCGCTCCTGGGGCTCGGCCTTGGCCACCAGCGCCTTGTTCACGGGCTCGATATAGCCGGTGTTCTCCGGCGTGCAGATGAGCGCCGCGCCTTGGGCGCGGGCCTCGCGGATCATCGCCGAGACCGGCGCGATATTCGCCGCCGGCTCGCGCCCGGCGGTGAACTGGATGAGCGCGACCCGGAACGGCGTCGCGTTTTGGGCGTCGGTCATGCTGTCCTCGAACGATCCATTTCGCATTATAGGCGGGGGCGGCCGGCGGCGCCCAGAGCAGATCCGGGTCGATGAAAATCGACATGGGCGATTCATCGACCCGGTGAATTTGCTCTAACTATTTGATATAGAGCGGATTCACGTGATTGATCGGGTCCCGCGATGCGGCCTGGATCAATCACGATCCGCTCTAAATGCGGCGGCTACGGGATCACTGGGGCCTTACCACCCGCGCCATGGTGAGGACGTCGACCGAGGCCGCGCCGGCGCGTAACAACACCCGGGCGCACTCGCTGACCGTGGCGCCGGTGGTCATCACGTCGTCCACCAAGAGCACCCGCCGGTCCGCCGCCAGCGCCCGCCGACGCGGATGCAGGGCGAAGGCGCCGCGCACGTTGCGCGCCCGCCCGGCGACGCCCAGCCCGGCCTGACTCGGCGTTCGCCGGCGGCGCAGCAGCAGGTCGGGCACCACGGCGACGCCGCCCGCGCGGCCAACGGCCTGCGCCAGCAGCGCCGCCTGGTTGTAGCGCCGGGCAGCGAGACGCAGCCAGTGCAGGGGCACGGGCGCCACCAGCTCGGCCTCGGCCAGCAGCTCCGCCCCGGCGCGGGCGAGCCACAGGCCGTAGGCGGGGGCCCCGTGGGTGCGGTCGGCGTATTTGAAGGCGAGGACGAGATGGCGGCTGTTGTCGTCGTAGCGCAGTACCGCCCGCGCCCGGGCGAAGGGCGGCCGCTCCCGGGCGCAGGCGCCGCACAGCGTCTCGGGCCCATGGTCGAACTCGAACGGGTAGCCGCAGGCGGTGCACATGGGCCGGGCGAGAAACGCGAGGCCGGACCAGCAGTCGGGACAAAGGGCGCCGTGGGCACCGACGGTTCCGCCGCAGCTCAGGCACTGGGGCGGCAGGACCGCGTTGAGGGCGATGTCGACGGCTCGGCCGAACCGCCGCGTCGCGGCATCGAGGGTCGCCATGGCACGCATCACAGCCGCGACCGTCCGCCCGAGTCAATCCCCCGGCCGGTCCACGTTGTAACACCCCGGCACCGTGCCATAATCGCATCCCATGGCCGATGATCGCCTGCCATTCGACCGCGCCGTCGTGCGGCGCCGGCGCGACCGCGCGGCGGCCGGGTTCCACGCCCACGATTTCTTGGTCATGGAGATCGCCCGTCGCCTCGTCGAGCGTCTCGGCGACATGCGCCGCGACTTCCCGCTGGCGCTGGACCTGGGCTGCCACACGGGGCAGCTGGGCCGCCTGCTCGCCGGCGGGACCAAGGTGGGCCGCCTGGTGCAGTGCGACCTGTCGCCGCGGATGGCGCGGCGCGCCGGCGGGCTCGCCGTGGCGGCAGACGAGGAGGCCCTGCCCTTCGCCGAGGGGCGCTTCGACCTGGTGGTGAGCGGGCTTGGCCTGCACCGGGTCAACGACCTGCCCGGGGCCCTGGTGCAAATCCGCCGGGCGCTGAAGCCCGACGGGCTGTTCCTCGCCGCCCTCTTCGGTGGCGAGACCCTGGGCGAGCTGCGCCGCGCCTGGCTCGCGGCCGAGGCGGCCGGCGAAGGCGGCGCCGGCCCCCGGGTCGCGCCCTTCGTGCGCCTGGAGGATGCGGCCGGCCTGCTGCAGCGCGCCGGCTTCGCCCTGCCGGTCGCCGACGGCGAACGTATCAGTGTCACCTACGACGAGCCGCTGAAGCTGATGCGCGATCTACGCGGCATGGGGGAGAGCAACGCCCTCCACCAGCGCCGGCGGCAGCCGACGCGGCGCGCCACCCTGATGGAGGCGGCGGCCCGGTACCGCGCGCTTTACGCCGACGCCGACGGGCGGGTGCCGGCCACCTTCGAGATCATCCACCTTTGCGGCTGGGCCCCCGACGCATCGCAGCAGCGGCCGCTGAGGCCCGGCAGCGCGGCGGCGCGGCTCGCCGACGCCATGGGTACGATCGAGCGCTCCACCGGCGTCGCCGCCGGGCCACGTCGACACGGCTGAGCCAAAGGCCAAGCGAGAGCTGCTTCCGTGCACGCACTTCCAGTCTGGTTGACGATCGAGGATGCCATCCGCTTCGTGTGGTCGGAACGGCGGGATTTTGTCGCGCTTGCGACCCTGCCCGTGGTGGTGCTGGCCATTCTCGCCGTGGTCCTGGACATCTTCCTGCCATCGAGCGACGCCGAGTTGCGCCAACTGGCCGAGGGCGAGACCGAGGCCGCGTTTCCTGCGCTCACGCTCGGTCAGTCGGCCGCCGTCCTCGTCAATGCCGTCGCCAGCATCGCGCTCTACGCCACCTTTGCGGTCGCCTGGTATCGAAAGCTCTTGGTGCCGGGCGAGTCTACGACGGTCGGCGCGGCCCTGCGCTGGGGACGAAAGCAGACGCGGTTTCTCGTGCTTTGGCTGCTGGTCAGCGTGTTGGCGTCGTTGCCTGTCATGTTGGTCGCATTGATGACGGCGTTGGCTGCGACGCCCGGCGCGCTGGCATTTTCGCCGCCGCTCCTGATCGGCGCCCTGGCCGGTGGATTCTACGTTTACGGCCGCATCGTGCCGGTGCTGCCGGCGGCGGCGGTGGATCGGTCCCTCGGCATTCCGGCGTGCTGGCAGTTGACCAAGGGCAAGGGCTGGCGACTGCTGGCGATCACGATTTTGCCCCTGGTGCCGGTATTGTTCCTGCAATTCGTCATCACCACGAGCTACTGGTCGCTGGCGACGGCGCTCGGCTTCGCGCCAAGCCTGAGCGCCACCTTCGTCGCCGCCCTGATCCAGCAGGCGACCACCTACATCGGCGTGGCGCTGACCGTTGCGGCCCTGTCCCTCGCCTACCGCAATCTCACTGCCGGGGGCCCACCGCGGGTCAACCTGACTGTCTGATGCCCGTCACAGAAAATCCCTGAGCATCGCGGCCAGGGGCGCGTCGGCGGGCGGCATCTCGTAGTCGGCCAGGCGCGCGGGCTTGACCCAGGCCAGCGCCTGGCCCTCGCGCCCCTTGGCCGTGCCCTCCCATACGCGGCAAACGAACAGCGGCATCAGCAGGTGGAAGCTGGCGTAGCGGTGGCTGGCGAAGGTGAAGGGGGCGAGGCAGCTCTGGCGCGTGTCCAGCCCCAGCTCCTCCTTGAGCTCGCGCATGAGTGCCGCCTCCGGCGTCTCGCCCGGCGCCACCTTGCCGCCGGGAAACTCCCACAGGCCGGCCATGGTCTTGCCCTCGGGGCGCCGGCTCAGGAGCACCCGCCCGTCGGTGTCGAGTAGTGCCACCGCCACCGCCAGCACCGTCGGCAAGGCGTGACGCGCCAGCCAGTCGCCGCGGCTCATCGCCCGGACCTCGACCGAAAATTCGCCGCCCCGCGCCGGAGCCGGCTCCATCGTCTCGCCGAGGAGGGCCATGCCGGCCTTCTCTTGGACGCGGATGGAGGCCGGGTTCTCGGGCCTGGCGGCGGCGCGCACTTGGGCCAGGCCCAGCTCCTCGAAGGCGAAGCGCAAGAGCCGCTCCAGCGCCTCGGTCACATACCCCCGGCCCCAGTATGGACGCCCCAACCAGAACCCCGCCGCCGCGTCGTTCTCGTCCCGGACAATTTTAAGGCCGATGGCGCCCATGAAGGCCCGGTCCTCCCGCCCCTGGATGGCAAAGACCAACGCCCGCCCCTCGGCGCGGGCGACGGCGATGCCGGCGAGCCAGGCCTCGGCATCCGCCGCCCTGTAGGGATGGGGGATGCGCGCCGTGTATTGCGCCACCTCCCAGTCTCCGGCAAAGCGAACGATATCGGGCGTATCGGCGGCCGTGGGCGGCCGCAGGATCAGACGTTCGGTCTCGAGCGGCTGGCCGGCGCAGCCGGCGAGGTTAGAGCCTTCTCCGGTCATATTGACCCATTCTGACAGAGCCAATTTGGGTCAGGGCCAGGAAAGTGCCGCGGAGCGTAGCCACGGCTACGCTCAAGGTGCTTGACGCCGCCCTGGCCCAAATTGGCCTGTCCCTCCGGGTTGTCCCGCGAGGGGCATCCGCTTCGTTGTCGCCCGATGCCCCGCATCGCGCTTCGCCAGACGCCTTGCGGCCTGCCGCCTCGCGGGCACAACAGAATTGCATCAATATGACCGGAATAGGCTCTAGTGTTCGCTCGCCCTCCGAATGTTGGTATTCTTGCCGCGCCAACTATCCATTAGGTTGGCAGCGAACGGTCGAGTAGCCGCGCCAATGGCGGTCGCTGGACCACGTGGCGGAGACGCGCGATGAGGATTGTGAAACCGTTGGCAATGGGCGCCGCGGCGACGATCATAGGCATGGTCGGGCTCGTGTTCGCGAGCAGGGCGGAGGGCGCCATCTTGTACTGGACCGGTCTCGGCCTGTTCGTGGTCTGCGTGCTGTTCGTGTTCTATCAGATCGCCAAGAACGTCGGTGCGACCGACAGGGGCACGACCTAGTGTCCCCCATCGGAAAATCGATTGATCGAATTCCGGGTTCAAGGGGACACAACTATACGATTCTCGTGTGATTCAGCTTCCGAAGCTCGGCACAATAATCATGCCGAACTTCGGAACCATCACACTAGCCGAACGCCGACAGCCTTGGATGAGCGCCGCGCCGAGTTGGAGGCGACCGCGAAGCGGCTCCTGGAGAAGGAGACGTTGTCCGAGTATGAGCTGCCGTCGTTCCTTGCTTACCGCGTCCCGAACAACCGGTCGCCGGCGTCGCCGAGGCCGGGAATGATGTAGGCGTGGTCGTCCAGGTGGCTGTCGAGGGACGCGGTGTAGATGGGCACCGTGGGATGGCGCTCGAGCATCACTTGCACGCCCTCCGGCGCCGCCACCAGGGCCAGAAAGCGGATCGCCTCGTCCTTGACGCCGTTGCGGTTGAGGGTGTCGAGCGCGGCCACCGCCGAGTAGCCGGTGGCCAGCATGGGATCGACGACGATGAACAGGCGTCCTTTCGGGTCCGGCAGCTTGACGTAGTACTCCACCGGGCGCTTGGTCGCCGGGTCGCGGTAGAGGCCGACATGGCCCTCGCGCGCCGAGGGGATGAGCTGATGCAGCCCCTCGGCCATGCCCAGGCCGGCGCGCAGGATTGAGACGATGACCAGCTTCTTGCCGTCGATCAGCGGCGCGTCCGTGACCTCCAACGGCGTCTCGATGCGCTGCATCGTGGTCGGCAGGTCGCGGCTGATCTCGTAGCCCATGAGCGCCGCGATCTCCTTCAGGAGCTGGCGGAACACGACCGTCGGCGTGGTCTTGTCCCGCATAATGGTGAGCTTGTGGGTGATCAGCGGGTGATCGAGGATATGCAGGTTGGAAAAGTCCTTGGGCTCGCTCATACTTCGCCGCCTCAGTTTGGGACTCGCAATCAACGTTCGTAAGCCGCCCTCATACTTCGACAAGCTCAGTAATACCAAATCTCGGTAATAAGGAACCATTTCATGGCGGCGCATTGGTCCTCCCGGTTAGGTGCGCGGCGCGGCGCTATGCCCCCGCATCGGGCAAGCCGCGCAACGCTGCCG
>JAZFQY010000096.1:0-2958 GCA_036445355.1 Alphaproteobacteria bacterium | reverse complement strand
TCGCCTTCCCGCCCTGCGGGGCCGACGATTTGGCCACCACCTTGCGCCCCCGCGCGGACGGCGGGGTCTTGCATCACAAGGGCCAGGTCGAGGTGGTGTCCTCGCTCGAGCGCGACGGCGGCGCGGTGGCGCGCGACCTGCGCTGGGGCGTCTATGTGGTGGTCGCGGCGCCCGGCGACTATACGGCGCGCTGTTTCTTCGAGTACGGGCTCAGCGGCGATCCGGCCGCGGGCTATGCCGCCATGTACAAGCCCTATCACCTGATCGGGCTTGAGCTGCCGATCTCGGTCTTGAGCGTCGCCTTGCGCGGCGAGCCGACCGGCGCCCCGACCGGCTTCCGGGGCGACGTGGCGGCGGTGGCCAAGCGCGATCTGGCGGTCGGCGAGGTGCTGGACGGCGAGGGCGGATCTACAGTCTGGGGCCGCCTCATGCCGGCGGTGGACAGCCTTTCCGCCGGCGCCCTGCCGATCGGTCTCGCCCATGGGCTGAGGCTGGAGCGCCCGGTGGCGGCCGGATCAATCGTGACCTTCGCGGACGTGCGCGTCGATCCCGAGGACGAAGCGCTCGCCGTGCGCCGCGAGATGGAACAGGCCTTCACGCCCCTGTGCGACGGCGAGACGCGGTGATCGCAGGGGCCTTGCCTGGGCGGGGCCGCGCCTTAATCTGGACCTGAGTTACCGTCGAGCCCTGGGGAGCGAAGCGGCCCATGGAACAGGTCCTGATCGTCACCGGTGCCAGCCGGGGCATTGGCGCCGCCACGGCACGCTTGGGCGCCGCGCGCGGTTTTGCGGTCGCGGTCAACTACAGCCGTGACCAGGCGGGTGCCGAGGCCGTGACGGCCGAAATCGAGGCCACGGGCGGCCGCGCCGCCGCCGTGCAGGCGGACGTGTCCGACGCGGCGCAGGTGAAGGGGTTGTTCGACGCGGCGCAAGCGGCCCTCGGTCCCGTCGCCGCGCTGGTCAACAATGCCGGCTTCTCCGGGCCGGCCGGCCGCCTCGATGCGGCCTCGGCAGAGGCCATTCGCCGCGTGGTCGAGGTCAACTATCTGGGCACCATCTGGTGCTGCCGCGAGGCGGTCCGGCGCATGTCGACCCGCCACGGCGGCGCCGGCGGCGCGATCGTCAACCTGTCTTCGGGCGCCGCCTCCCTCGGCAGCCCGGGCGCCTATGTCTGGTACGCCGGCGCCAAGGGCGCGGTCGACAGCTTCACCCTGGGCCTCGCCAAGGAAGTCGCCCGGGAGAGCATTCGCGTGAACGCGGTCGCGCCCGGTTTCGTCAACACCCGCATCCATGCCGACTCAGGCATGCCGCGCCGGCTGGAGGAAGAGGCTCCGAATGAGCCGCTCGGCCGCGCCGCCGAGCCGGAGGAGATCGCCGCGCCGATTCTTTGGCTGCTGTCGCCGGCCGCCTCCTTCACCACCGGCGCCATCCTGCGCGTGGCCGGCGGACGGTGAACGCGCCGGCGAGAAAAGGCAACGGCGCCTCATGAGCAACGGCCCCGTCTTCGCGTATCGTCAACGCTGCCGCGCCGGCGAGCTGGAACCCGATCCGGGCCAGGAGTTGGCGGCGGAGAAGCTGCAGAGCGTGCACAACGCGCTCAGGCACTACGACCCGCAGAGCGGGCGCAGCGGCTGGAAGGCCCGCCTCGGCCTGGGCAGCCGCCAGGCCGAGCCGCCGCAAGGGCTCTACCTTTACGGCGGCGTCGGCACCGGCAAGTCCATGCTGATGGATCTGTTCTTCACGGAGGCTCCGGTCGAGGCCAAGCGGCGGGTCCATTTCCACGCCTTCATGGCCGAGGTGCACGACCGCCTGCACGACTGGCGCAAGCGCACCAAGGGCACCCGGGCCAACCCCCTGCCTGAACTGGGCGCGGTGCTCGCCGAAGACGCCTGGCTGCTCTGTTTCGACGAGTTTCACGTCGTCAATATTGCCGACGCGATGATCCTCGGCCGGCTGTTCGAGACCCTGTTCGAGAAGGGCGTGGTGGTGGTGGCGACCTCGAACTGGCCGCCCGACGATCTTTATATCGGCGGGCTCCAGCGCGACCGCTTCCTGCCGTTTATCGATTTGCTGAAGGCGCGGCTCGACCTCCTGCAGCTGGATTCCGGGCGCGACTACCGGCGCCGCAATCTACTGGACGTCTCGCTTTATCATGCGCCGCTCGGGCCAAAGGCGAGCCAGTCGCTCGACCGGATCTTCGCCGAGCTGACCGACGGCGCTTGCCCCGAACCCGATGAGTTGACGATCAAGGGACGGTCCCTGCCGGTGCCACTCGCCGCCCGCGGGGTAGCGCGGTTTTCCTTTGCCGACCTCTGCGCCCAGCCTCTGGCCGCCAACGACTATCTAGCGGTGGCGCGCCATTTTCACACCCTGGTCCTCGATGACGTGCCGACGATGAACGCCGAACTGCGGAACGAGGCGCGCCGCTTCATGCTGCTGGTCGACGCCCTCTACGAGCACAAGGTGACCCTGGTGATCGCCGCCGACGCACCGCCGGAGCAGATCTATCCCGACGGCGACGGCAGCTTCGAGTTCCAGCGCACGGTCAGCCGCCTCCAGGAAATGCGTTCGCCCGAGTACCTCGCCCTAGCCCATGTGACATGACGGCGGGCGGGATAAATTTGCTCCGGCGGCGCGAGAGGAAACTCGCCATTCGGGCTCGCAATCTCTGGTCGCTCTGGTTACTGTTGCGGTTCAAAGGGGTTGGGCACTCGGGCGGCCTATGGGGACGATCCCAACCCGAAGGGACAGCGGACCCGGGGAGTTCTGTATGGCTCGCAATAAGATCGCATTGATCGGTGCTGGCAACATCGGCGGCACGCTCGCGCTACTGGCAGGTCTAAAAGACCTCGGTGACGTGGTGCTGTTCGATATCGTCAAGGGGGTGCCACAGGGCAAGGCCCTCGATCTCGCCCAGTCCGGACCCATCGAGGGCTTCGATGCCAAGTTGGCCGGCACC
>JAZFQY010000095.1:0-3600 GCA_036445355.1 Alphaproteobacteria bacterium | reverse complement strand
GACCATCTTCGCCTGGCCCGGCGTCGGCAAGTGGATCATCGATTCCATCTCGCGCCGCGACTACCCGGCGGTGCAAGGGGGCATTCTCTTGATCGCGTCGGTGGTGATCGTCGTCAATCTGTTCGTCGACTTGATCTACGGCGTGATCAATCCGCGTATCCGCCACGCCCGCTAGAGCAATGACTGCGCAGGCGCATAGCATCGAGTTTGCGGCCGCGCCTCAGGCGCCGCTGCATCCGCTGGCGGAATTCTGGCTCTATTTCAAGGAGAACAAGGGTGCGGTCGTCGGGTTGCTCGTCGTCCTCGTCATCGCGCTGGCCGCGATCTTCGCCGACATCATCGCGCCGCATCCGCCGAACGAGCAGTACCGCGACGCGCTCCTGGTGCCGCCGGTGTGGCAGGAGGGCGGCACCATGCGCTTCCTCCTCGGCACCGACGCGGTCGGGCGCGATATCCTGTCGCGCATCATGCATGGCGCGCGCCTGTCGCTCATCGTCGGCGTCATCGTCGTCAGCTTAGCGCTCGTATTCGGCATCGCCCTGGGACTCATCGCCGGCTTCTTCCGCGGCATCGTCGAGATATCCATCATGCGGGCGATGGACGTCATGCTGGCCCTCCCCAGCCTGCTGCTCGCCGTCGTCGTGGTGGCGATCCTCGGTCCCGGCCTGTTCAACGCCATGCTGGCGATCTCGATCGTCTATCTGCCGCATTTGGTGCGCCTGACCCGCGCCTCGGTCATCAACGAGCGAACCAAGGATTACGTCACCGCGAGCAAGGTCGCCGGCGCGGGAACGCTGCGGCTGATGGTCGTCACCGTGCTGCCCAACTGCATGGCGCCCTTGATCGTGCAGTCGACGCTCATCTTTTCCAGCGCCATCCTGGACGCCGCCGCCCTCGGTTTCCTCGGCCTCGGCGCGCAGCCGCCGACGCCGGAGTGGGGCACCATGCTCGCCGATGCGCGGGAGTTCGTGCTGCGCGCCTGGTGGGTGGTGACCCTGCCCGGCCTCGCCATCCTGGTCACGGTGCTGGCCTTGAACCTGTTCGGCGACGGGCTGCGCGACGCCCTCGACCCGAAGCTGAAGCGCAGTTGAGGCGGCGATGGCGCTCCTGGAGATCCGCAACCTCAGCGTCGAGTTCCAGACCGTCGCCGGCCTGTTCACCGCCGTCGACGGCATCGATCTCGCGGTCGAAGAGGGGGACGTGATGGGCATCGTGGGCGAGTCCGGCTCGGGCAAGAGCGTCACCATGCTCGCCGTCATGGGGCTGCTGCCCTGGACGGCGCGGATTCGCGCCGACGTCCTCGCCTTCGCCGGGCGCGACCTGCTGACCCTTCGGGGGCGCGAGCGGCGGCGCCTCATCGGCAAGGACTTGGCAATGATCTTCCAGGAGCCCATGACCGGCCTCAATCCGTGCTTCACCGTCGGCTTCCAGATCATGGAGACGCTGCGCGCGCATCAGGGCGGCAGCCGCGCCGAAAGGCATAGGCGCGTGGTCGAGCTCCTGGATCGGGTCGGCATATCCGAGCCCGAGACCCGATTGCGCGCCTTCCCGCACCAGCTTTCTGGCGGCATGAACCAGCGCGTGATGATCGCCATGGCGATTGCCTGCAATCCGCGCCTGTTGATCGCCGACGAGCCGACGACCGCCCTCGACGTCACCATCCAGGCCCAGATCCTGGACCTGCTGCGCGACCTGCAGCGCCAGCGCCACATGGCACTGGTGCTGATCACCCACGACATGGGCGTGATCGCCGAGATGGCCCAGCGCGTCCAGGTGATGTACGCCGGCCAGCAGGTGGAGGCGCAGGCGGCGGCTCGGCTCTTCGACGATCCCCGCCATCCCTACACGGCGGCCCTCCTGGACGCGCTGCCCGAGCGCAGCCACGGTCGCGACCGCCTGCCGACCATCGCCGGCGTCGTGCCGGGGATCGCCGATCGGCCCCTTGGCTGCCTTTTTCATCCCCGCTGCCGCTTCGCCGAGGCGCGTTGCCGGGCCATGCAGCCGGCGCTACGTGCCATGGACGATGGCTTGGTGCGCTGCCACTTTCCCTTGCGGGGAGGCGTGCCGGCCGAGCGCCCGCCGGCGGAGGCCGAGCCATGAGCGCGGCCCTCGAGGCGGTCGACCTGGCGCGGCACTACCGGGTGCGGCGCGGCTGGTTCGGCGGCGGGGCGACGCTGGTGGCCCTTAGCGGCGCCAATTTCGCTCTGGAGCCCGGCCGCACGCTCGCCGTCGTCGGCGAATCGGGCTGCGGCAAGTCGACCCTGGCGCGCCTTGTCACCCAGATCGAGCCGCCGACCTTCGGCCGCCTGCTGATCGACGGAAACGACGTGACCGCCACCCGCGCCCGCGAACGCAGGGCGCTGCGCCAGCAGGTGCAGATCGTCTTCCAGGACCCCTATGGCTCCCTCAACCCGCGCAAGAAGGTCGGGTCCATCATCGAGGAGCCACTGGTCATCAACACCTCGCTCGTTGCCGCCGAGCGGCGCCAGCGCACGCGCGCCATGATGGAACGGGTGGGCCTCAGGCCAGAGTATTACGGCCGCTACCCGCACATGTTCTCCGGTGGCCAGCGCCAGCGCATCGCCATCGCCCGGGCGCTCATCTTGAGGCCGCGCATCCTGGTCGCCGACGAGCCGGTGTCCGCCCTCGATGTCTCGATCCAGGCGCAGGTGCTCAACCTGCTGATCGACCTGCAGCGGGATTTCAACCTCGCCTATCTGTTCATCTCCCACGACCTGAGCGTCGTCAGCCACATCGCCGACGACGTGATGGTGATGTATCTCGGCCGTCCGGTGGAGCACGGCAGCCGCGACGCGGTCTTCGAGCGGCCGGCGCACCCCTATACGCGGGCGCTGCTCGCCAGCACCCCGGCCGTCGACCCGGCGCACCGGCATGAGCGCGTGCGCCTGGTGGGCGAGCTGCCCTCGCCCCTGAACCCGCCGGCGGGCTGCGCCTTCCACACCCGCTGCCCGTTCGCCGTGGATCGCTGCCGCCGCGAGCGGCCGCAGCTCCGCGACCATGACGGACGCGCCGTCGCCTGCCACCGGGCCGGGGAGCTGGATTAGGCGGCGCCGCTCCTCACGGGCGAGCCGGCTCTCGATTGACCGAAATTAACGACGCGGGCACCGGCGCCACTTACAGGCGTCGGGGATGATCCTGAACGAAGACGTACCTTTGCTCGATCCATTCACGGTGGCCGAGCTGCCGATGCGGCCGGTGCCGCCGGCGATGCTATGGCCGGCGGTCAATGTCATGCTGGCCGTTGTGCTGCGCCGCCATGCCGGACTACTGGCGAGGATCGAGCTTCCCGCGAGGGCGGAACTGTTGATCGACCCGGATCTGCTCCAGGCTAACTTTCGATTATGTTAATTTCTTTACGAGAATTAATCCCACGGCACCAAATGTCGGAATTGAACCACGAGACTACCCGCGATTCCCGCCGAATGTCTGAACGAAAAGGTTGTCCGCGGCAAGACGATCGTGACTGAACTGGGCGAAGTCGCCGGCGACCTCGCCGAGGACGATCCAGCGCGCCAGGTCCTCGCCGAAGGCGGGGCCGAACTTGAAGCAGTGGCCGCTGCCGCCGTTCATGTCGTAATA
>JAZFQY010000094.1:0-2951 GCA_036445355.1 Alphaproteobacteria bacterium | reverse complement strand
GTTGCACGGCAACCTCACCTACCTCTTGCAGACCGACGACGGCCAGATCATCGACGCGCACTCGATCTCGGCCGGCCTCGACTACCCGGGCATCGGCCCGGAGCACGCCTGGCTGAAGGAGAGCGGGCGGGTGGAGTACGTCTCGGCCACCGACGACGAGGCGCTGGAGGCGTTCCAGATGTGCTCGCGGCTCGAGGGCATCATCCCAGCGCTGGAGCCGGCCCACGCCCTGGCCCATGTGATGAAGATTGCGCCCGGCCTGGCGAAGGACCACATCGTCCTCATGAATATGTGTGGCCGCGGCGACAAGGACGTGTTCACCGTCGCCAAGCTGCTGGGCATTGAGCTATGAGCGATCGCATCGGCGCCCGCTTCGCGCGGCTCAGGGACGAGGGCCGCGGCGGGCTCGTCACCTTCGTCACCGCCGGCGATCCCGATGCCCGGACCAGTCGCGCCATCCTCGCGGGCCTGCCCCGGGCGGGGGCCGACCTGATCGAGCTCGGGATGCCGTTTTCCGACCCGATGGCCGACGGCCCGGCGATCCAGGCCTCGAGCAAACGCGCGCTCCAGGCCGGCGCCAGCCTGCGCGACACCCTCGCCATGGTGGGCGAGTTCCGCCAGGCCGACGAAGACACGCCGCTGGTGCTCATGGGCTACTACAACCCTATCTATGCCTATGGCGCGGACGCGTTTCTCGCCGATGCGGCGGCGGCCGGGGTCGATGGCTTGATCGTGGTCGACCTGCCGCCGGAAGAGGACGAGGAGCTCAGCCTGCCGGCGATCAAGGCCGGCCTGCACGTCATTCGCTTGGCGACGCCGACTACCGACGACGGACGACTGCCGGCGGTGCTGGCGCGCAGCTCCGGCTTCATCTACTACGTCTCCATCGCCGGCATCACCGGCACCGCTTCGGCGGCAAGCGACGACGTGGCGCGGGCGGTGGCGCGGCTGCGCCGCCACACCGAGCTACCGATCGCCGTCGGCTTCGGCATCAAGACGGCGGCGCAGGCTGCTGCCGTGACGCGCGTGGCCGACGCGGCGGTCGTCGGCTCGGCCTTGGTTGAGACCGTGGCCGCGCACCTCGACGCGGGCGGCAAGGCCACGGACGGGCTGACCGAGGCCCTGCACGCGCGGGTCGGTGAACTGGCAGCGGGGGCGCGCACGGCGCATGCGGACGCATGAGCTGGCTCAACAACTTCGTTCGGCCCAAAATCCAGGCCCTGGTCGGCAAGAAGGACGTGCCCGACCATCTCTGGCACAAATGCCCTAAGTGCGAGCAGATGCTGTTCCACCGCGAGCTGGAGCAGAACCAGTTCGTCTGCGGCCACTGCGGCAACCACATGCGCATCGGCGCGAAGAAACGACTGGAACTGCTGTTCGACGACGGCAAATACACAGCCATCGAATTGCCGAAGGTCCCGGTCGACCCGCTCAAGTTCCGCGACCGCAAGCGCTACGCCGACCGCCTGAAGGAGGCCCAGGCGCAGACCGATGGCGATGACGCCATCATCGTCGCCCACGGCACCTTGGGCGAGGAGCCGACGGTGATTGCCGCCTTCGACTTCCGGTTCATGGGTGGCTCCATGGGCATCGCGGTGGGCGAGGCGCTGGTGACGGCGGCCCGCCTGGCGACCATGCAGCGGGCGCCGCTGATCGTCGTCCCCGCCTCCGGCGGCGCGCGCATGCAGGAGGGCATCCTGAGCCTGCTGCAACTGCCGCGCACGGTGATCGCCGTCGACGAGGTGCGCGAGGCCGGACTGCCCTACATCGTGGTAATGACCGATCCCACCATGGCCGGCGTCACCGCCTCCTTCGCCATGCTGGGGGACATCCATGTTGCCGAGCCGGGTTCGACCATCGGCTTCACCGGCAAGCGGGTGATCGAACAGACCATCCGCGAGAGCCTTCCCGACGGCTTCCAAAGTGCCGAGCACCTGCTCGAGCACGGCATGATCGATATGGTTGTACATCGCCACGACCTGCGCCCCACCCTGATCCGCATCATCAGCCTTCTGCGCCGGCCCGCGCCCTCGGCCGAGATCGTCACCCTACCCACCGGCGACATCGACATTCCCGCGCCCAAGTCGCTTGACGCGGTGCCCCACAAGAAGAAGGGCGATGGCCTGGACGAGGCGGCCGCGGACGAACTTGACTGAACCGACGGCGCGCCCGGACGCAATCGTCGCCCGCCTCGCCCGCCTGCACCCGAAGCTGATCGATCTGAGCCTCGGGCGCATCGAGCGCCTGCTGGCGGCGCTCGACCATCCCGAGCGGCGGCTGCCGCCGGTGGTCCACATCGCCGGCACCAACGGCAAGGGCTCGGTCATCGCCTTCCTCGGCGCCATGCTGGAGGCGGCGGGTGCCCGCGTGCATGCCTACACCTCACCCCACTTGGTGCGCTTTAACGAGCGCATCCGCCTGGCCGGTTCGCTGATCGACGACGCGGCGCTGATCGACGTGCTCGAAGAGACCGAGACGGTCAACGGCGAGGCGCCGATCACCGTTTTCGAGATCACCACCGCCGCCGCATTTCTCGCCTTCTCCCGCGTGCCGGCGGACATTTTGCTGATGGAGACCGGCCTCGGCGGGCGGCTGGACGCGACCAACGTCGTCGGCCGACCGCAACTGACGGCGATGACGCCCGTCTCCCTCGATCACCAGGAGTTTCTCGGCCACAGCCTGGCCGAGATCGCGGCCGAAAAGGCGGGTATCCTGAAGCCGGGTGTGGCGGTAGTGCTCGCCGAGCAGATCCCAGAGGCGCTGGTGCCGATCGCCGAGCGCGCACTGGCGCTGGGCGCGCCGACCTACCGCCAAGGCACGGGGTGGACGGCGACACCGAGCGGTGATGGCTTCGCCTACTCCGGCGCAGCGCGGCGCCTCGAGTTGCCACTGCCGGGCCTCGTCGGGCGCCACCAGATCGACAATGCGGCGCTGGCGATCGCCTGCCTCGA
>JAZFQY010000093.1:0-8799 GCA_036445355.1 Alphaproteobacteria bacterium | reverse complement strand
TCGGCCGCCGAGTACGCGTTGATCCTGGCCATCGTCGGCGCCGGCATCGCCGCCGCGGCGATCGTCCTCGGCAGTGCCGTGGCTACCGCCATGAACGATGCATCCACCTGTATCTCGACCGACGGCGTGACCTGCTAGAGCGGATCGTGATTGATCGGGGCCGCTTCGCGGGACCCGGTCAATCACGTGAATCCGCTCTAAAAATAATAGTTATACCAAGTCTCTGTAATAAGAGCAGATCCGGCGGCGACCGTCGCCCCGGTGGCGCGGCTCGGTGACGAGCCCACTGGTTACGAGACCTTCTGTCTCCAAAATTTAATTCAACCGAAACGATCCCCGTGCTTTCGCCGCGGATCGCATTCGCGGGCAAAACAGAATTGCGTCAATATGACCGGAAAAGGCTCTAGTCTTTATATTGAATGAGGGCCGTGATCGGCAAGTCGAGCTTGGCGCGCCCGTTGAGGCCGGTAAGCTCGATGATGAAGGCGGCGGCGCACACCTCGGCCCCGAGCTGGCGCAAGAGCCCGACCGTGGCAGACGCCGTGCCGCCCGTGGCGAGGAGGTCGTCGATCACCACCACTCTCTGGCCCGGCCGCACGGCGTCGGCCTGGATCTCGATCGTGTCCGTGCCGTATTCGAGCTCGTAGGTATAGGGAACCGTCTCGCCGGGCAGCTTGCCCTGCTTGCGACACATGATGAAGCCGCAGCCGAGCTGCAGAGCCAACGGCGCGGCGACCAGAAAGCCGCGCGATTCGATTCCCACCAAGAGATCGGGATCGTGCGGCCGGGTCGCGATCGACAGCAGGTCGACCGTGTGCCGCCAGGCCTTGGAATGGGCGAGGAGGGTGGAGATGTCGTAGAACAGAATCCCCGGCTTGGGAAAGTCGGGGATGTGGCGAATATGCTCCCTGATGTCCATCGCGGGCGCCTCCGGCGTCGCTGCGGCGCGATCCTATCCCCGCTCCACGGGCGGCGCAAATCGGCGGTTGAAATCCGTGATTGAAACAATTGTTGTATTTCGTTGCATGACGATTCGGTTGTTGCAATAGGGCGCATGGCGGACGTAGGTTCGTAGGATACGAACAGCGTTCGCGGGGAGGCGGAGCGCCGTGTCTGAAACTATCGAATCCGCGCATCTGCTGGCGCAGATGCGCGCTGCATTTCCGAGCCTCAGCCCGCAACTCAGGCAGGCGGCGCGTTTCCTCCTCGACCGCCCGGATGAGGTCGCGTTCAGCTCGATGCGCCAGCTCGCGGCCAAGGCTGGCGTGCAGCCGGCGACCATGGTCCGCCTGGCGCAGCGAATGGGCTGCGCCGGCTACGACGAATGGCGGGAACCGTTTCGCGATCGCCTGCGTCGGCGGCCCGCGTCCTACGAGCCCCGTGCGCGCGATCTGCAGGCACGCACCGGTGCCAGCGGCGTGTCCGAGGGGCTGGCTCGATTGGTGGCGGAGATAATCGCCGCCGACCGCGACAATTTGACGGTCATTCTGGAGGCCATCGGTGCCGAGCGCCTGGGCGCCGCGGCGGCGAAACTGGCGAGGGCGCGCTGGCTTTACGTCGTCGGCCTGCGCAGCCAGTATCCGGCGGCGTTTTACGTCCACTACGCCTGTCGCATGTTTCGCACCAGCACGAGCCTGCTCGATGCCCAGGGCGGCACCTTCGCCGACGATTTGCGCGGCATCGGCGCCGACGACGCGATGCTGGTGTTCTCCGTCCTTCCCTACAGCCGCGAGGCGGTGGAGGCGGCGCGCTTCGCGGCCGAACGGGGCGCGGCGGTGGTGAGCGTGACCGACAGTACCGTGGCGCCGGTGGCGCGGCTGTCGGCCGACACCCTCTGTGTGGCCACTGACGGCCCGGCCCTTTTCCGCTCGGTGGTACCGACCATGGCAGTGGCGCAGGTGCTGGTGGCCCTGCTCCTGGCGCAGGGCGGCCAGGTGGCCCTGGCGCGGGTCGCGGAAAGCGAGGCCCAGCTCAACCGGTTCGACGCCTATTGGCCGGAGACCGAGCTCGCCGACAAGCCGGCGAACGGCGAGGCGGAGATATCACGATGAGCCACGTATTTCATCGCCACGTGCGCACGGACCCGCCGATCGCGGTCGCGGGCGACGGTCCCTACATCGTCGACGCCGAGGGCAAACGGTATCTCGATGCCTCGGGCGGGGCGGCCGTGTCGTCCCTGGGCCACAGCGATGCCGAAGTCGTGCAGGCGATCAAGGAGCAGGTCGACCGGATCGCCTATGCCCACACCGCCTTTTTCAGCAACCGCCCGATGGAAGCGCTGGCCGAGGCGCTGATCGCCAAGGCGCCGGGGGACTTGAGCCGGGTGTTCTTCGTCTCCGGCGGCTCGGAGGCGGTGGAGGCGGCGCTGAAGCTGGCGCGCCAATACTTCGTCGAGGTCGACCAACCCGACCGGCGGCATTTCATCGCCCGCCGGCAAAGCTACCACGGCAGCACTCTGGGCGCGCTCGCGGTCGGCGGCAATCGGGCGCGCCGGCAGCCGTTCACGCCGGTGCTGTTGGAGACCCATTACGTCAGCCCGTGTTACGCCTACCGCTACAAGCGCGACGACGAGAGCGACGAGGAATACGCAGCGCGGCTCGGCGACGAGCTCGAGGCCGCGATCCTCGAGCTGGGGCCGGAGAGCGTGCTCGCCTTCGTCGCCGAAACCGTGGTCGGGGCCAGCGCCGGCGCGGTGCCGCCGGTGCCCGGCTATTTCGCGCGCGTGCGCGAGATTTGCGACCGGTTCGGCGTGCTCATGATCCTCGACGAAGTGATGTGCGGCATGGGGCGCACCGGTTCGCTCTATGCCTGCGAGCAGGAGGGCGTGGCCCCCGATCTGTTGGTCGTGGCCAAGGGCGTCGGCGCCGGCTACCAGCCGATCGGCGCCGTGCTCGTCTCGGAGCGCATCTATCAGGCGTTCCGCGACGGCTCCGGCTCGTTCCTGCACGGTCACACCTATATGGGCCACGCCACCGCCTGCGCCGCCGGACTGGCGGTTCAGCGCAAGTTGCAGGCGCCGGGCATGATGGAGCGCATCAACAGCCTCGGCGACGGCTTGCACGGGCGCCTCGAGGCGCGCTTCGGCAACCACCACCATGTTGGCGACATCCGCGGCCGCGGCCTGTTCCGCGCCATCGAGCTGGTCCAGGACCGAGGCAGCAAGGCGCCCTTCGCGCCGGAGCTCGGGCTCGACGTCCGTATCAAGGCGGAAGCCATGGCGCGCGGGCTGATCTGCTATCCGGGCGCGGGAACCGCCGACGGCGAGCGCGGCAACCACGTGCTGGTGGCGCCGCCCTTCATTGTCGGCGCCGAGGAGCTGGACCGGATCGTCGAGTTGCTGGGCGACGCGGTCGACGCCGCCGTGGCGGCGGTCCAATGACGGCGCTGAGGGACACGACGGCGGGCCGGGCGGCGGTCGAGCCATGGGCGCCGCTGGTCGTCGGCGTGGCTCCCAACGGGGCACGCCGCACCAAGGCCGACCACCCTGCACTGCCGATGAGTGCGGCCGAGATCGCCGCCACCGCCGCCGCCTGTGCCGCCGCCGGGGCTGCCCTGCTGCACTTGCACGTGCGCGACCGCGACGGACGCCACACGATCGACGCCGGTGCCTACCGGGAGGCGATCGCGGCGGTGCGCGCCGAACTGGGCGATCGCATGTTGATTCAAGTGACCAGCGAGGCGGTTGGCCGTTACCTGCCGGCGGAGCAGATGGCGATGGTGCGCGAGGTTCGGCCGGAGGCGGTTTCCCTGGCCCTCGGCGAGCTCGTGCCCGACCGGGCAGCGGAGGCGGAGGCGGCGGCATTCTTCGCCTGGACGGTGGATGCCGGCATCCTGCCGCAATACATTCTGTCCGCGCCCGAGGAAGTGCGCCGCTTCGCCGATCTATGCACCCGCGGCGTGATCCCCGAGAGAGCGCGTAACGTGCTCTTCGTCCTCGGCCGCTACGCTGCCGGCCAGCGCTCTCGGGCCGAGGACCTGCTGCCGTTTCTGGCCGCTTGGGCGGCGGCGCCGGCAGTGGCGAGCTGGAGCGTGTGCGCCTTCGGCGCCCGCGAGAGCGCTTGCGCCCTTGCCGCAGCCACTCTTGGCGGCCATGTGCGCGTAGGATTTGAAAACAATCTGTACATGTGCGATGGAACGTTGGCGCCGGACAATGCCGCCCTCGTGGCGCAGGCAGTGGACGGCGCCGCCCTCATCGGCCGCCCGGTCGCCGATGCGCACACCGGCCGGACCATCCTGGGGGCGTAGCATGTCGAAGCCGGGAACGACGACCCTTGCAAATGAACGTGAAGACAGTCGCGCTGGTGACGACCGTCCTCGGTTTGGTGACCGGAGCGGGCGCGGCCTACTACTCGCTGAGCTGGGATGTGCGGCCGCTGCCGCCGATGTCGGTGACGCCGGAGGTGGTGGTGATCGGCACCGGCGCCGTGACTGGCGTCTACTACCCGACCGGCGGCGCCATCTGCCGCGTGGTCAATGCCGCCTGGGCGCGCGCGCCGGACGAGGAGGATGCCCGGCTGACTTACTGCGCCGCGGAAAGCACCGATGGCTCGCTGGCCAATCTGGCCGCCGTGCGCGACGGCATCCTGCCGTTCGCCATAGTCCAGTCCGACTGGCAATACCACGCCTACAACGGCAGCATGCGATTCATCGAGGACGGGCCGAACCCGGCACTGCGCTCGGTCTTCTCGATCTACAAGGAGCCGTTCACGCTGATCGCGCGCCGCGATGCCGGTATCGAGTCCTTTGCCGACCTCAGGGGCAGGCGGATCAATGTCGGCCCCCCGGGCTCCGGCCAACGCACGACCATGGAGCGGCTGCTGCGCGCATTCGGCTGGACGCTCGAAGACTTCGAGGCGGCGACCGAACTGGGCGGGGTGGCGCAGTTCAAGGCGCTGTGCGCAGAAGAGACGGACGCTGTGATGTTCGTCACCGGGCACCCGAGCGGTCTGATCCGGGATGCGGCGACGGCCTGCGATGCGGTCCTTGTCTCCGTTGCCGGACCCCAGATCGAGCAGCTTTTGGTCGAGAGCCCGTATTATGCGAAGGCCCTCATTCCAGGCGGCACTTACCCTGGCAACCCCGAGCCGATCGTCAGCTTCGGCGTCGCCGCCACATTGGTGGCATCGAATTCGGTCTCGGCGGATACGGTGCACGAAGTCGTACAGGCGTTTTTCGCCGGCCTCGACCAATTCAAGACCATGCATCCGGCCTTCGCCGGCCTAACGCGCGAGGCGATGATCCGCGACGCCTTGACCGCGCCGGCCCACGACGGCGCCCTGCGCTACTATCGCGAGCAAGGCTGGAGGTAGGACACGGGATCTGTCGCCCGGCGGGCGACGGGTTCCGGATCGCGGGGCAGGGCGCGGGCTCGCGCCCTGTCATGAGTGTGGCCGCGGGACCGACGCGGGGCCGGTTCGGCGACCTTGTGTGGCAAAGGTAATGTATTGGGAGGAAGGAGAACCAGCAATGATCATTCCCAGAATTCGTACTCTGACCGGAGGCATGCTCATAGCGGCAGCCGGTCTGGCGCTGACCCTGGTCGGGCTCACTGCGTCGGGTGACGCGCTTGCTCAGGAGCGGCGCTTCATCGCCATCGGCACCGGCGGACCCACCGGCGTCTATTTCGTCGTCGGCAATGCGGTCTGCCGCATGGTGCACAAGGAGGCGGCCGAAGGGCGCGAGGGTCGCAAATCTGGAATCCGCTGCGCGGCTCCGTCGACCGCGGGATCTGTCTACAATATCAACAACATACAGGCGAGAGAGCTCGACTTCGGCGTGGCCCAGTCCGACTGGCAGTATCACGCCTACAACGGTTCGGACCGGTTCGCGGACAACAGGGTCGACCACCTACGGGCAGTGTTCTCCGTCCATCCCGAGCCGCTGCACATCATCGTTGGCGCCAATTCGGGCATCAATAGCTGGGATGACCTTAAAGGCAAACGGGTCAATATCGGCAACCCGGGATCGGGCCAGCGCGGCACGACCGACTTCCTGCTGAAAGCACATGGCATGGAAAAGAGCGACTTTAGTCTGGCGACCGAGTTGACGTCGTCGGAGCAGTCCAGCGCGCTGTGTGACGGCAATATCGACGCCTACATCTACACCGTCGGCGTGCCCAATGCCGGCGTGTCCGTCGCCACCGATGGCTGCGGCGCCAGGATCGTCAACTTCACCACCGACGTGGCGAAGGGCCTGGTCGACGATCGGCCGTACTACGCCTGGGCGACAATCCCCAAGGGCACTTACAAGACGACCGACGCCGACGTGACCACATTTGGTGTCATGGCGACGTTCGTCACCAACGTCCATACGCCCGACGACGTGGTCTACGAGGTGGTACGCGCGGTGTTCGAGAATCTGGATGATTTCAAGCGCCTGCATCCGGCGTTCGCCGATCTCGACCCGGCGAAGATGATCACCGACGGCCTGTCGGCGCCACTGCACGACGGCGCTGTCAGGTACTACAAAGAAAAGGGCTGGATGTAAGCATCCGGTTTCCGGCCGGCATTCCAAATAAGGGAATGCCGGCCGGATTCATTGATGGGGCGTGTGCATGAGCGAGGGGACCAGCGCGCCCGGCGTCGCGGCGCCTGGGGAGAAGCCAGTCCAGGTCGAGGACTTCGAATACACCGGGCGCAAGCCGAGCAAACTGCTCGGCATCGCCGTCGCCCTCGTCGCCGCAGCGTGGTCTTTGTTCCAGCTCTGGATCGCCTCGCCCCTGCCGTTTATTTTCGATTTCGCCCTAATCGTCGATGTGCCGGCGCGCGGCATTCATCTGGCCTTTGGGCTGGTGCTTTGCTTTCTCACGTTTCCCGCCGCACGCAGCATGGCGGCGCGGCCGATCCCGGCCATCGACGTTGTCCTCGCCATCGTCGGCTGCCTGTGCGCGCTCTATCTCTTTCTTGCGGCCGAGGGCCTGGCGACGCGGGCCGGCATTCTGCTCGGCTACGATCTGAGCCTGCTCGGTATCGAGTTCTATTTTCCGTTCGAAGTGGTGTTGGGCGGCATTGGCATTGTGCTGCTGCTGGAGGGCGTGCGCCGCTCCTTGGGCGTGCCGCTGGTGGTCGTGGCCACCGTGTTCCTCTTGTACTCGATCTTCGGCCAGTCCATGCCGGAAATAATCTCCCACAAGGGCGTTTCCGTGAGCCGGCTTGTCGGCTATCACTGGCTGGGCGGCGAGGCCATCTTCGGCATCCCCATCGGCGTTTCCACCAGCTTCGTGTTCCTGTTCGTGCTGTTCGGCGCCCTCTTGGACCGGGCCGGCGCAGGCAAGTATTTCATCGACATGGCGTTCGCAATGGTGGGCAAATTCCGCGGTGGACCCGCCAAGGCGGCGATCCTCGCCTCCGGAATGACCGGTCTCATCTCCGGTTCCTCTATTGCCAATGTGGTGACCACCGGCACCTTCACCATTCCGGCCATGCGCCGCGCCGGCATGCCGGCGGTCAAGGCCGGCGCAATCGAGGTCGCCGCTTCGGTCAATGGCCAGATCATGCCGCCGATCATGGGCGCCGCGGCCTTCGTCATCGCCGAGTTCCTGGGCATCACCTATTACGAGGTCATCGTCCACGCCTTCATTCCGGCGGTCATCGCCTATATCGCGCTGTTCTATATCTCTCATCTGGAGGCGATGAAGCTGAACCTGCGCGGCCTGCCCCAGGCCGAGATCCCGCCCCTGGGCAAGACCTTCCGAAGCGGCATGCATTTCCTCCTGCCGCTCATCGTCTTGATCTATCTGTTGATGGTAAACCGGTGGTCGGCCAAAAGTTCCGTCTTCTATTCGATCCTCGTCCTGATGGCGATCATGCTGGTCCAGGACGTCTTGACCGCCCGCAAAGAGGGACGCAATCCGGCGGATGGCCTGCTCGCCGGCCTCGTCAACATTCATGGCGGCCTGGTCGGCGGCGCACGCAACATGATCAGCATCGCCATCGCCGTCGCCGCCGCCGGCATCATCGTCGGCTCGGTCTCGTCGACCGGCCTCAATAACGCGCTCATCGGCATCGTCGAGGTGATCTCCGGCGGCAATGTGTTCATCCTGCTGGCGATGACGGCGGTCTTGTGCCTGATCCTCGGCCTCGGCCTGCCGACGACCGCCAACTACCTGGTGGTCGCCTCTCTGCTCGCCGGCGTCGTGGTGGAGATCGGCAATGCCTCGGGCCTGGTGCTGCCGCTCATAGCGGTGCATCTCTACGTGTTCTATTTCGGTCTCATGGCCGACGTGACGCCGCCGGTGGGCCTGGCCTCCTTCGCAGCCGCGGCCATCTCGCGCGCCGATCCCATCCGTACCGGCATCCAGGCTTTCACCTACGAAATCCGCACCGCCATCCTGCCCGTCGTCTTTATTTTCAACACCGAGCTGCTGTTGATCGGGGTGACCAGCATCTGGCATGGGATTATGGTGTTCGTCGTCTCGCTGATCGCCATTCTCGCCTTCAGCTCCGTGACGCAGCGCTGGATGATCGTCAAGATGGCATGGCACGAGATGGCGATTGTGCTGGTGGTGGTGGTCGCCCTGTTTCGCCCGGACTTCATATTGAATCAGTTCTCGCCGGAATTCGAACCGATTGATCTGACCGCCTTTGCCGCCGGTGAGACGAGCGTCGAGCCGGGGCGCAATGTGCGCTTCCACGTCGTGCGCCAGACCGACTATGGTGACCGTTTCAAGCTGTTTACGATCGAAACGCCGGAGGGGACCGATCCCGTGACCGGACCCTATGGCGTCGCCATCGCGCCGACCGACGACGGCCGTTATGTTGTCACCGATCTGGCCTTTACCGGCCCGGCGGAAACGGCCGG
>JAZFQY010000092.1:0-7616 GCA_036445355.1 Alphaproteobacteria bacterium | reverse complement strand
GCGACGAGACCGGCAAGGGCGGCATCTATAATTTCGTCACCAAGCGCGGCGCCTGCCGCGGGCGCAATTCCAAGATCATGTGGACCCAGGTGGAGACCGGCTCGGCCATCACTTGGAAATATCCGAGCTGCATCCTCGAGGGCGACAATTCGGTCGGCGAGTTCTACTCCGTTGCCGTCACCAACAACGCCCAGCAGGCCGACACCGGCACCAAGATGCTGCATCTGGGGCGCAACACGCGCTCGCGCATCGTCTCCAAGGGCATCTCGGCGGGGCGCGCCAACCAGACCTATCGCGGCCTGGTGCGCATCTCGCCCAAGGCCGAGGGCGCGCGCAACCACACCCAGTGCGACAGCCTGCTCATCGGCGAGACCTGCGGCGCTCATACCGTGCCCTACATCGAATGCGGCACGCCCACGGCGCGGGTCGAGCACGAGGCGACCACGGGCCGCATCGGCGACGACCAGTTGTTCTACTGTTTGCAGCGCGGCCTCACGCAAGAGGAGGCCGTGGCGTTGATCGTCAATGGTTTCTGCAAGGAGGTGCTTCAGACCCTGCCCATGGAGTTCGCGGTCGAGGCCCAGAAACTGGTGGGTATCAGCCTCGAAGGCAGCGTGGGGTAGGGGAAAAATACTGATGACCCTACTGCAGATAGAGAACCTGCACGTCGCCGTCGACGGCAAGGAGATCCTGAAGGGTATCGACCTCGCCATCGCGCCCGGCGAGGTGCACGCCGTCATGGGCCCTAATGGCTCCGGCAAGAGCACGCTTTCCTTCGCGCTTGCCGGCCGCGAGGGCTACGAGGTGACCGCCGGCAGCGTGCGCTACGACGGCGCCGATCTGTTGGACATGGCGCCCGACGCGCGCGCCCGCGCTGGGGTCTTCCTCGCCTTCCAGTACCCGGTCGAAATTCCCGGTGTCAGCGGCATGAATTTCCTCAAGACCGCACTCAATGCGGTGCGCAAGGAGCGCGGCCGCGAGGAGCTGGATGCGATGCAGTTCCTGAAGCTGGTGCGCGCCAAGGCGGCTGCACTCGGCGTCGGCGACGAGATGCTGAAGCGGGCACTCAATGTCGGCTTTTCCGGCGGCGAGAAGAAGCGCAACGAAATTCTGCATATGGCGATTCTGGAGCCGCGGCTGGCGATCCTCGACGAGACCGATTCCGGCCTCGATATCGACGCCCTCACCGTCGTCGCCGACGGCATCAACGCATTGCGCGCGCCGGAGCGCGGCATGCTGGTCATCACCCACTACCAGCGGCTGTTGAACCTGGTGGTGCCCGACCGCGTGCACGTGCTGGCCGAGGGGCGCATCGTCAAGTCCGGCGGCAAGGAGCTGGCGCTGGACCTCGAGGCCAAGGGCTACGCCCATCTCACCGGCGCCGAGGCGGCCTGAGCCATGGACCAGCCCTCGACCCAGCCCTTCGCCGACGAGTTCGGCGCCGTCGCCGCAAGCCTCGCCGGCTGCGGCGTGCCGTGGATCGACGACTGGCGCCAATCGGGGCTCGGCATCTATGGCGCCCTGGGCTTGCCGACGCGGCGGGTGGAGGCGTGGAAATACACCGACTTGCGCCGCCTGCCGCGGCGCGGCTATGTGCCGGCGCAGCAGATGGCCGAGGTCGCGATCGACTCCGTCCCGGCCGGCGCCTTGGCCTTGGACGGCTGGCGCCTGGTGCTGGTCAACGGCCGCTTCCGCCCGGAGCTGTCCATCTTCGAAGATCTACCCGCTGGTGTCGCGGTGGCCAACCTCGGTGAGGTGCTGGCGCGCGATCCGGCGGCGGCGGAGCCCCATCTGGGCAAGCTCATGTGCCTCGACGGCATGCCGCTCGCCGCCCTCAATACCGCGTTCGCCGGCGATGGCCTGTATCTGCGCCTGGAGGACGGGGTCGCGCTCGAGCGTCCGGTACATCTGGTGTCGATCGGCGGCGGCACGGAGGCGCCAGTGATGTTCCACCCGCGCCACCTGATCGTGCTCGGCGCGGGGGCCTCGGCGACGGTGGTGGAGAGCCATATCGGCCTCGGCGACGGATCCTACCTGGCCAACGGCGTCCTCGAGGCGGAGGTTGGCCGGGGCGCCGCGTTGCGCCACGCCCGGCTGCAGCGCGACGGGACCGAGGCGACCCACCTCGCCGCCGCCCAAATCGTGCTCGGCGAGGGCGCGGCCTATGAGGGCTTCGTCCTCCAGGCCGGCGGCCGCCTGGTGCGCCACGAGGCGCGGCTCCGCTTCGCCGGGCCCGGGGCCGAGGGAAGGCTCGCCGGCGCCGCCCTGGCGGCGGCGGACGCGCACCTGGACAACATGACCCTGGTGGACCACGCCGCGCCCGGCTGCCGCTCGCGCCAGCTCTACAAGGGCGCCTTCGGCGGCCGCGCCAAGGGCATATTCCAGGGCAA
This sequence comes from Alphaproteobacteria bacterium, assembly GCA_036445355.1. Taxonomy (GTDB): domain Bacteria; phylum Pseudomonadota; class Alphaproteobacteria; order UBA6615; family UBA6615; genus JAZFQY01. The sequence goes on along the minus strand of JAZFQY010000092.1, from coordinate 5,226 downwards.
GACCGTGGTGCGCCCGGGTGCGCAGGGAACCGACGCATACCAGATGAGCCGGGCGCTCCTGCTGTCGAAAGAGGCCGAGGCCGACACCAAGCCCGAGCTCGAGATCTACGCCGACGACGTGACCTGCGGCCACGGTGCCACCGTCGGCGATTTGGACGCCGAGGCGCTGTTCTATCTCAGCGCCCGCGGCATCGGCGAGGCCGAGGCGCGCCGGCTGTTGGTGGAGGCGTTCCTCGCCGAGGCCATCGACACGGTGTCCGACGCCCACCTGTGCCACGCCTTCACGCAGGTGGCCCAGGATTGGCTCGAAGCCCACATCGGCGGCGGTGCGCGATGACGGCGATGGCCAAGAGGATCGACGGCGCCCGGCCCTACGATGTGGAGGCGGTGCGGGACGACTTCCCCATTCTGGCGCGCGAGGTTCACGGCCGGCCGCTGGTCTTCCTCGACAGCGCCGCCTCGGCGCAGAAGCCGCGCCAGGTGCTCGACACCGTGCGCAATCTCTATGAGTGCGAGTACGCCAACGTCCACCGCGGCGCCTACTGGCTGAGCGAGCGCGCCACCGATCGCTACGAAGCGGCGCGAGAGACGGTGCGCGGGTTCATCAACGCAGCCAGCAGCCGCGAGATCGTCTTCACCCGCAACGCCACCGAGGCGATCAACCTCGTCGCCGCCAGCTATGGCCGCCGGTTCATGCGATCCGGCGACGAGGTGCTGATCAGCGAGATGGAGCACCACTCCAACATCGTACCCTGGCAGATGCTGCGCGACGAGATGGGCATCGTGCTCAAGATCTGCCCGGTCTCGGACGACGGCGCCTTCCTGATGGACGCGTTCACGCGCCTCCTGGGTCCGCGCACCAGGCTCGTCGCCATCACCCACATGTCGAACGTACTCGGCACCATCGTGCCGGTGGCCGAGGTGGTGCGTGCCGCCCACGCCGCCGGTGCCAAGGTGCTGATCGATGGTTGCCAGGGCGTGCTGCACATGCCGGTGGACGTGCAGGCGCTGGACTGCGATTTCTACGCCTTCTCCGGCCACAAGCTCTACGGGCCGTCGGGTATCGGCGTGCTCTACGGCCGCGAGGAGATCCTGGACGCCATGCCGCCCTTTATGGGCGGCGGCGAGATGATCGCCTCCGTCACCTTCGAGGAGACGAGCTGGGCGCCGCTGCCGCACAAGTTCGAGGCCGGCACCCCGGCCATCGCCCAGGCCATCGGCCTCGGCGCCGCCATCGACTATGTCAGCGGGATCGGGCTGGACACCATCGCCGCGCACGAGGGCGACCTGCTCACCTACGCCACCCAGCGCCTGGCGGCGGTCGAGGGGCTCAACTTCATCGGCACGGCGCCGGGCAAGGGCAGCGTCGTCTCCTTCACCCTGGACGGCGTGCATCCCCACGACATCGCCACTGTTGTCGACCGCGCCGGGATCGCCATCCGCGCCGGCCATCACTGCGCCCAGCCCTTGATGGCGCGCATGGGCCTGACGGCGACGGCGCGCGCCTCCTTCGCCCTCTACAATCGGCGCGAGGACGCCGACGCCCTCGCCGAGGCGCTCGAGACCGTGCGGGAGATCTTCGGCGCATGATGGACGAGCTGCGCGAGCTGTACCAGGAGGTGATCCTGGACCACGGCAAGAACCCTCGGAACTTTCGCGCCGTCGAGGGCGCCACGTGCCACGCCCACGGCAACAATCCTCTGTGCGGCGACCTGCTGACCGTGTTCCTGAAGCTGAACGGCGATGGCGTCGTCGATGATGCATCCTTCGTCGGCCGCGGCTGCGCCATCTCCATGGCCTCGGCGTCGATGATGACCGAGCTCGTGCGCGGCAAGCGGGTCGCCTACGTGGAACGCCTGTTCGGGAGCTTCCGCGCCATGTGCACCGGCGAGGCCGAGGCGGCACCGCCGGCCGATATGGAGGAAGAGATGGAGCGGCTGCAAGTGCTATCCGGCGTGCGCGAGTTTCCGGTTCGGGTGAAGTGCGCCACCCTCGCCTGGCACGCCATGCAGGCGGCGCTCAAGGGCGACGACAACGTGACCACGGAATAGGGACGATGAGCGGCTTCGAATTTCGTGAGATGGTGCCGGATCCGGCGGAGGGAACGGTCGCCCGCGCCGGCGCGCCCTTGGCCGACGGCGCCAAGCCGGCGACCCAGGAGACCATCACCGATGCCCTCAGGACCGTCTACGACCCCGAGATCCCGGTTAATATTTACGAATTGGGTCTTATATATGACATGAAGATGGCCGACGACGGGTCGGTCGCGTTGACCATGACCCTGACCGCCCCGGGCTGCCCGGTGGCCGGGATCCTGCCGCAGCAAGTGGCCGAAGCGGCAGCGAAGGTCGAGGGCGTGGGCGAGGTCGAGGTCAAGCTGGTGTGGGAGCCGCCCTGGTCCATGGAGCGCATGTCGGAGGAGGCGCGACTTGCCCTCGACATGTATTAGGCGGCCGCAACGGAACATAGCGAGACGGACACGATGGCTGACCCTGTAATCACCCTGACCGACGCCGCCGCCCACCGGGTGCGCGAGCTCATCGACCGCGCCGAGCATCCGGTCGAGGGATTGCGCGTGGCGCTCAGCACCCGCGGCTGCTCGGGCCTCAGCTACGTCGTCGATTACGCCGAGGAACGGCGCCAGTTCGAGGAGGTGGTCGAGGACAAGGGCGTGCGTGTGTTCGTCGACCCGACGGCGGTCATGTTCCTCATTGGCGCCGTGATGGACTACCAGGAGGGCAAGTTCCAGTCCGGCTTCGTCTTCAATAATCCGAACGAAAAGGGCCGCTGCGGCTGCGGCGAGTCCTTCCACGTCTGAGCGCCAGGGAGGCGCGCCGGTGGTGGGGCCGGCGGCACCGGCGCCCTTAACGCTGGCGCAATGAATTTGCCATAAGCGGGACGGGCAGGCGTCGGTCAACAGGGCCGGGTCGAGAGTGACGGCGATGCCGAAAATTGTGTTCATCGAGCCGGACGGTACGGAGAAAGTGGTCGACGCACCGTGCGGCCTGTCGATCCTCGAGATCGCCCACAAACACGACATCGACATCGAGGGCGCCTGTGAGGGCTCGCTTGCCTGCTCCACCTGCCATGTCATCGTCGACGACACTTGGTTCGAGCGTCTAAACGAAGCGAGCGAGGACGAGGAGGACATGCTCGACCTCGCCTTCGGCCTCACCCGCACCTCGCGACTCGGCTGCCAGATCATCATCACCGATGAAATGGACGGCCTCACCGTGCGCCTGCCCGAGGGCACCAACAACATGCTCGTGGGGTAGGGGGCGCCGACGACTCGCGGCGCCTATCTGGCGAGGGCTACCGACCCGTAAGCTGTGGGCGCGGCTGATATGAAGACGCCCACGCTTGCACCCCATGGGGCGGGGCCTATATTGCGCCCATGAATTCCCTCGGCATCCATAAGGCACCTGGCGACACCCGCGTCGTCGTTGCCATGTCCGGCGGCGTCGACAGCTCGGTGACCGCGGCGCTGCTCGCCGAAGAGGGCTACGACGTCGTCGGCGTCACCCTGCAGCTCTACGACCACGGCGCCGCCCTCGGGCGCAAGGGGGCCTGCTGCGCCGGCCGCGACATCCATGACGCTCGTGCCGTCGCCGACCGGCTGGCCATTCCCCATTACGTGCTCGACTACGAGGCGCGCTTCCGCGTCGAGGTGATCGACACCTTCGCCGCCGCCTATGCGCGCGGCGAGACGCCCATCCCCTGCGTCACCTGCAACCAGACGGTCAAGTTCCGCGATCTTCTGCAGACGGCGCGCGAGCTCGGTGCCGACGCCCTGGCCACCGGCCATTACGTGCGTCGTGTCGAGGGCGCCCATGGACCGGAGCTGCACCGCGGCGCCGATCCCAGCCGCGACCAGAGCTATTTCCTGTTCGCCACCTCGGCCGAGCAGCTCGCCATGCTGCGCTTTCCCCTCGGCGGCATGGCCAAGGCGGAGGTGCGCGCCCGCGCCCGAAATATGGGATTGGCGATCGCCGACAAGACCGACAGCCAGGACATCTGCTTCGTGCCCGACGGACGCTACGCCCGTATCGTCGAGCGTCTGCGCCCGGACGCCCGGACGCCGGCGAGCCAGGGGAGATCGTTAACCTGGACGGCAGCGTGCTGGGCCGCCACCGGGGCATCGCGCACTACACCGTCGGCCAGCGCCGCGGCTTGGGCGTCGGCGGCCGGCGGGGCGAGGCGGGCGCCCTCTACGTGCTGCGCCTGGAGCCGGCGAGCCGGCGCGTGATCGTCGGGCCCTACGCGGCGCTGGCCGCGCGCCGGGTGGCGCTGGGCGCGATCAACTGGCTCGGTGCCGACGCGCCCGAGGACGGCGCCCGCGTCACGGTCAAGCTGCGCTCGACCCAGGAGCCGGTCGCGGCGCGGCTTTACCCGCTCGCCGCTGACGCCGCGGAGCTCGTCCTGGCCGAGCCCCAGCATGGCGTCGCGCCCGGGCAGGCGGCGGTGTTCTACCGTGGCGAGCGTCTGCTGGGCGGCGCCTGGATCACCCGCCCGGCGGCTGCCCGCGCCGCCTAGAGCAAATCCGACACCCCGCGCTCCGCAATTCGCGCTCGCCCGATGGTGGTGGCGCGCCGCGCCCTCCTTAGCAACATGTTTACACTGCCGCGCCTAGGGTGGCCGCTGCCAACCACACGGGGAACCGCCGGATGAACGACGCAACCCAAGAGCACAGCGTGCCGGAGAGGCCCGAGGCGCCGACCTCGGTCGCCGCCACCGGCGTGGCCATGAACAACCTTCTCCGGTTGATGCTCAAGGCCATGTTTGTGCGCGGCCTCGACATCGCCTCCGATCTGGGCGACGAGCTGTGCCTGCCGACCTCGATCACCAACGAGCTCCTGGAGGAGGCGCGCGCCCGCAAGCTGGTCGAGGTGCTGGGTGCGGCCGGGCTCAAGCTCCATTCCGAGATGCGCTATGCGCTCACCGGCGAGGGCCGCGAGTGGGCCACCGAGGCGCTCGAGCAGTGCCAGTATATCGGCCCGGCGCCCGTCACCCTGGACGATTTCAAGCGCCAGATCGCCAAGCAGCGCATGATCGGCGAGCGCGTCGCCCGCGAGGCCTTGGTCGAGGGGCTGGCCAACCTAGTCGTCCCGGACACGCTCGTCGGCCGGCTCGGCCCGGCGATCAACTCCGGACGCTCGATGCTGCTCTACGGCGCCCCCGGCAACGGCAAGACCACCGTCGCCGAAGTCATCGGGAGCGTCTTCCAGG
>JAZFQY010000091.1:0-7823 GCA_036445355.1 Alphaproteobacteria bacterium | reverse complement strand
TGCTGCTTGCAGCACCGAAAAATGACGATTAGCCGCAGAGGCGCAGAGACACAGAATCAACAAAATGTGCCAGCGCGCCACAGCTCATAGTCGCCTAAAGGACGTGTCGATGGGTCAATTAAGAAGAATGCCTCTGTGTCTTGGCGCCTCTGTGGTGCAATCAATTTGTTACTCTTTGCACAGCCGCGCCGCATGACGCGATACAAGCTCACCATCGAGTATGACGGCGGACCGTTCGTCGGCTGGCAGCGCCAGGACAACGGACCGTCGGTGCAGGCGGCCCTGGAGGAGGCCGTGTTCGCCTTCTCGGGCGAGCGTGCGACCGTGCACGGTGCCGGGCGCACCGACGCCGGCGTGCACGCCCTGGCCCAAGTGGCCCATCTCGACATCGACAAGGAAACCAGCGCCGATACCGTGCGCGATGCCCTCAACCATCATTTGGGCACGCTGCCGGTCACGGTGCTGGCGGCCGACGCGGTGGGCGCCGACTTCCATGCGCGGCTGTCGGCGGTGGGTCGCGCCTATCTCTACCGCATCCTCGATCGCCGGTCGCCGCCGGCGCTGACGCGTGGCCGCGTCTCGTGGGTGCCGGTGGCGCTGGATGCCGAGGCCATGCACGTGGCGGCGCAGGTGCTGGTGGGGCGCCACGACTTCACCAGCTTCCGCGCGGCGTTGTGCCAGGCAAAGTCGCCGGTCAAGACCCTCGACCGGCTGACGGTGGCGCGCGAAGGCGCCGAAATACATATCGTCGCCGAGGCGCGCTCCTTCCTGCACCATCAGGTACGCAACATGGCGGGTACCCTGCGCCTGGTGGGCGAGGGCAAGTGGTCCGTGGACGACGTGCGCCGGGCGCTGGCGGTTCGCGATCGCGCCGCCGGCGGCCCCACCGCGCCCGCTGAGGGCCTCTTTTTGACCGGGGTCCGTTATCCGTGAAGCGCGCCGCCTCATCCGGCGGCGATCATGAAACTGCTGATACCGTCGATCAGCATTTCAATGATCACACTGAGCAAGACCAATCCGGCTGCCGCCAGGCCCGTGAGGTCCATCGCCGTCTTGGCGATGAACCAGGCGTAGGCGAGGATCGCGCCCCAGACGGCGATGTACAGGAGCAATGCCGGCGCCGCACCACTGGCGGTGAAGATGGCCGCGGCCGGCAGCAGCACCGCCACCTGTATCACGCTCGACCAGTTGGCGGCGACGATGAAGCCGATATAGCGCTCGCGCCGGTCCAAGAGATCGGCGATCACGGTCATCATCAGGGGAAAGGCGACCCAGGCGAGGACATAGGCGATGGCCTCGATGAACACGACCCTGACGATGGGCGCGCTGGTCATCGCCTCGGGCTGGGAGTCTCGCGCCAGCGCCAAGAGCACGATGTAGGCCGGCAGCACGATGACGGCGGCGAAGAAGGACTTCCAGAAGCCCTCGATCGACTGGTCGAAATAGGTCATGCCGGTGTGGTCGAAATGGGCGAACCGCCAGGCACCGTAGATGCCGTGGGTGACCTCGATCATGGTGATCATGCGGGCGCGCCGCGGAAATAGTCTTCGATCACCGCCTGATAGATCCGCACCAGCGCCTCGATGTCGGCGAGCTCTGCATGCTCGTCGATCTTGTGCATGGTCTGGCCCACGAGGCCGAACTCCGCCACCGGGCAGTGATCCTTGATGAAGCGGGCGTCGGACGTGCCGCCGGTGGTGCCGAGCTCAGGGCGCCGGCCGGTCACCCGCTCGGCGGCGTTGGTGACGAGCGCGGACAACCGGCCCGGCGGGGTGAGGAAGGCCTCGCCGGTCTTCTGCACGCGCAACTCGTAGGTGCCGCCGACGGCGGCGAGCTTCTGGTGCAGCCAGTCCGTCAGGCTGTCGGAGCTATGCAGGTCGTTGAAGCGCACGTTGAAGGCGGCACGCGCCGCGGCCGGTATGACGTTCACCGCCGGGTTGCCCACGTCTAGGGTCGAGACTTGCACCGTCGAAGGCTGAAAGTGCTCGGTGCCCGAATCCAGGGCCTCGGAGAGGATCGCCGACAGCATGGCGAGCAGCCGGTGCACAGGGTTGTCGGCGAGATCGGCATAGGCCGTGTGGCCCTGCACCCCGTGCACGGTGAGGAAGCACGACATGGAGCCGCGGCGCCCGATCTTCACCATCTCGCCCATGGCGGTGGGGTTGGTGGGCTCGCCGATGATGCAGGCGTCGAGCCGCTCGCCGCGGGCGGCGAGCCAGTCCAGCACCTTCTTGGTGCCGTTCACCGCCGGGCCCTCCTCGTCGCCAGTGATCATGAGGCTGATCGAGCCTTTCGGGGGCCCGGCGGCGGCGAGGCTGCGGGCGACAGCGGCGACGAAGGCAGCCACCGCCCCCTTCATGTCGGCGGCGCCGCGCCCGTACAGGCGCCCGTCGACGATCTCGGCGGCGAAGGGATCGACGCGCCACGCCTCGGTGGCCCCCGTTGGCACCACGTCGCAGTGCCCGGCAAAGCAGAAATTTGGCGCCGTCGTACCCAGCCGGGCGTAGAGGTTGTCCACGTCCGGGGTGTCGTCGTCGCTGAAGACGAGGCGATGGCAGGCGAATCCCAGGGGCTCCAGCACCGACTGCAGCAGGTCGAGGGCGCCAGCCTCCGCCGGGGTCACGCTGGGGCAGCGCACTAGAGCCCGCGCTAGGGCGACCGGGTCGGCGGCGTCGACCATTAGAGCCTTATCCGGCCAGGTTGAATCAATTCTGTTTCTCGACCGGCGCGGCGATCCGGTGGCGAGGCGCGCGCCGGGCGACGTGGGGCATCGGCCAAGCGCGCGTCGCCGCTGGCCGCCCGCCGGTCGGAAACCCGAAGGGACGGGCGATATTGCGCCCATTCCGGCGCACGGCCGCTCGGCCGTATTCCCGATACGCCCTTCGCGCCTGTGCTTGGTCTGGACACAATATCGCTCCGTCAGAATGGTTCAATCTGGCTGGATAAGGCTCTAGTCGCGCAAGAGCTCGTTGATCGAGGTCTTGGCGCGGGTGCGCTCGTCGACCCGTTTGACGATCACGGCGCAGTAGAGGTCGGGCCCCGGCGCGCCGTCGGGCAGCGGCCGGCCGGGCAGGGTTCCGGGCACCACCACCGAGTAGGCCGGCACCCGGCCCATGGTCACGGCGCCAGTGGCGCGGTCGACGATCTTGGTAGAGGCGCCGAGATAGACCCCCATGGACAGGACCGCGCCCTCCTCGACGACGACCCCTTCCGCCACTTCCGAGCGCGCGCCGACGAAGACGTTGTCCTCGACGATGACCGGGCTCGTCTGCACCGGCTCGAGCACGCCGCCTATGCCGGCGCCGCCGGAGATGTGGCAGTTCTTGCCGATCTGCGCGCACGAGCCGACTGTCGCCCAGGTGTCGATCATGGTTCCACTGGCGACATGGGCGCCCAAATTGACGAAGCACGGCATGAGCACGACGCCGGGCGCGATGTAAGCGGAGTGGCGCACGATGCAGCCCGGCACGGCGCGGAAGCCGGCGGCCCTGAAACTGCTCTCGCCCCAACCGGCGAATTTAGACGATACCTTGTCGAACCAATGGGATTCATCGCCCGGGCCGCCCGCGATCGGGCGCATGTCATTCAGGCGGAACGACAGCAGCACGGCCTTCTTGGCCCACTGGTTGACGCGCCAGTCGCCGTCCACCTTCTCGGCGACGCGCAGGCGGCCGGCGTCGAGCGCCTCGAGGGTCGCTTCGATGGCCTCGCGCACCGCGCCCTCCGTCGCGGGCGTGATGTCGTCGCGCCGCTCCCACGCCTCGTCGATTGTCGCTTGCAGCTTGGCGTTGCTCATGGGCGGCGTCCGGCCGTCGGTGGGACCGTTCGGGCGTGTTTCAGGAGCGCACGACCATGGCCCGCGCCTTCCACCGAGTCAACGGCGCGGCGCCACCCGCCGCAGCCAGCCCGCCAAGTCGTCGATGACGTGGTCGATATGACCGTCCTCGGCGCCGTCCGTGGCCCAGCCATGACGGTTGTTGCGCAGCCACACCGTGGTCATTCCCAATGCCGCCGCCGGCGCCAGGTTGCGCGCGATGTCCTCGATCATGACGGTCCGCGGCGCGTCGAGGTCTTGTTGGGCGACCAGGCGGTCGTAGGCGGCACGCATGGGTTTCGGCTGCCAGTCGGCGTCGGCGATGTCGAACACGGCCGTGAAGTGGTGCGTTATGCCGAGGCGGTCGAGGACTCGGCGCGCATGGTTGGCGGCGGCGTTGGTGAACACGAATTTGCGGCCCGCAATTCGGGCGAGGGCGGCGTCCAGTTGCTGGTCCGGCTTGAGCACGCCGTAGTCGATGTCGTGCACATACTCGAGGAAGTCTCTCGGTGCAATGCCGTGCTCGAGCATTAGGAAACGCATGGTCGAGCCGTGGTCGCGGAAGCCCTGTTTCTGCACTCGCCGGGCGCCCTCGGCGTCGAGGCCGAAGCGCTCCTCGATGAATCGTCCCATGCGCGGCTCGACTTGTTCGAACAGGCCGGCGCCGGCCGGGTAGAGGGTGTTGTCCAGGTCGAAGACCCAGGCCTCGGCGTCCAGCGGCGGTGTTGCTGATCCCATCATCGTCTCCCGGCGGGCGGAGCCTGCGGCCAAACCAAGCCTTCCCCGGCGGCGGTACCGGCCCGGCCGTTGGGGCGAGGCCTCAACTTAAAGCCGGAATTAAGATTTCTCCAGTAGGGCTTATGAGCATGAGTATCGATCCGAAGGGGCGGGGCTTGGCTCAGATCGAGCCATCCATGGATGCCGTTGCCGACCTGTCGGGGCCGGCGCGATTGCTCGCCGCCTACCCCGGCGTCGTCATCATCTTCGATGGCAGTGGCGAGCCGGACGAGGCAAACGCCAGCGGACGGGATTTCATCAACGCATTGCGGGCCGATCGAACGACATTGGCCGATCTCTATCGGGCGACGCGCGCGGTGCGAGAGTCCGGCGGCGCCCACCGCGAGGACGTGCAGATCGCTCTTGGCGACGGCATGGCCTGGGTCGATCTGCTGATCATTCCGACGCCGGAAGGCCGTATCCTGGCGTTGGGACGCGATGCCACCTTCGAGACCAATGTCCGCGCTGCACTGGTGGAATCCCGGCAACGCTACAAGAACCTGGTCGATATCGTTTCCGATTTCGCCTGGGAAACGGACGCCGACGGCGCCTTCGCCTTCGTCTCGCTCGGCGGTGCCCTGGGCTACTCGGCGGACCGGCTCGTCGGCATACGCGCCCGCGACCTCGTGGTCGAGCCGTCGAATACCGCGGACAGCATACCGTTCGAGACGAGCAAGCTGATACTGCACTCCGAGGTGTGGCTCAAGGACAGCGAAGGCCAGCCCGCCTGCCTGCTGTCCACCGCCACGCCGCTGTTCGACGAGAAGGGACGCTGGAAAGGAGCGCGCGGCCTCAGCCGGGACGTCACGCGCGAGCGGCTGCGCGATTTCGACAGCGCGCAGAGCCAGGCACGCGACCTGGTCGTCGCCTATCTCGTCGATCAGATCCGAAGCGATTCGCGACCCCAGGCGATGCTGGAAACGGCCGTGGGGGCGATGGCGCGGGCGCTGTCGGCGGACACGGCGACGATCTTCCTTCCCGACGGGGCCGACTCGTTCGAGCTGGTGGCGAGCTTCGGCAAGCAGGCGGGCGCGACGGCAGCGGAAGGCGTGCTGCAGGGATTGGCGCCCGAGGCGTTGGGCTACGAAGGCCGGATCCATGGCCAGCAACTGCTGTTGCACAAGATCAGGCATCGTGACGCCTTCAGCGGCGCCATCGCGGTCAGCCGCTCCGGCGACGACCGGTCGTGGGATCCGGACGATCGTTCCCTGATCACCGCGATCGAGGCGCAGATCGGTCCGATCCTGGCGCAGGTCGCGGAGCGGCGGCGAGCCGAGCGTCTGTCGCGCACCGATGCGCTCACCGGCCTGCTCAATCGTGGCGCCTTCCTTGCCGAAATCGAGCCGCAAATTGCGCGCGCGCAAAGGCACGGGAGCCACGGCGCGCTGCTTTATGTCGACCTCGACAATTTCAAGCCGGTAAACGACCTCTCGGGCCATCATGTCGGCGACAAGGTGCTGCGCGAGGTCGGCCGGATGCTCGCCAGCCATTCGCGCCCTTACGACCTGGTTGCGCGGCTGGGCGGCGACGAGTTCGCGCTGTGGCTGGACGACATCGACGAGGCGTCGGCCATGGCGGTAGCTCGGCGCCTGGTGAGCGACTGCGAGGCGCTGCGCCGCTACAGCCCGCGCGGCGCCGCCCCCGTCGGCTTGTCCGTGGGCGTGGCGATCTTCGACGCCGACAGTGGCGAGAGCGCCCTGCGGCTCATCGATCGCGCCGACAAGGCGATGTACGAGGCGAAGCGTGCTGGCAAGGCTCGGTGCGTCGTGGCGAGCGGCGGCAGAGCTCGATCGGACGCCGCACCAGAAAAGGCTGCGGCCGAATGAGCGCCGAGCGAACAAGACCGACCCGGCTTCACTATGGCGCGGCGAAACGCCTGGCACGCGACGACGACCCGGCGGTGCGCCGGGCGCTTGCCGAACGCCAGGATGTCCAGCCCGAAATCCTCTATTACCTCTTAGAGGATCCGGCGCCCGAGGTGCGGCGCGCCGTCGCCCGCAACAGCGCGGCGCCACACCAGACCGACCTGGCGCTGGCACGCGATGCCGATGACGGAGTCCGCTCCGATTTGGCGGAAAAACTGTCTCGACTGGCGCCGGACCTGATGCCCGATGAGCACGACAAGCTCACCCGCATCGTTGTCGAGACCCTCGAGGTTTTGGCACAGGACCAGGCAGTGCGGGTGCGGCGCATGCTGGCCGAAGCCCTGAGGGACGTGGCCCACGCGCCGCCGGAGGTCATTCGCCGGCTGGCGCGCGACACGGAGTTGCCGGTGTGTGCGCCGGTGCTCGAATTCTCGCCGGTGTTGAGCGACGAGGACCTGTTGGAAATCATCGCCAGCGAGCCGGTGCAAGGGGCTCTTGGCGCCATCTCGCGCCGAAGTGCGGTCGGCGCATCGGTTGCCGATGCCGTTGTCGGCAGCGGCGACGAGCAGGCGATCACGGAGTTGCTGGCCAATGGCGGCGCCCAGATCCGCGAGGAGACGCTCGATATCATCATCGAGCGCGCGCCGTTGATCCATGCCTGGCACGCGCCGCTCGTCAGCCGGCCGAAGCTACCCGGCCGCGCCGCCTGCCGCATCGCCCAGTTCATCGCGCACTCCCTGGTCGAGGAATTGCGACGGCGCGACGACCTCGACCGCGAGACCCTGTCGGTGGTCGCGAAACTGGTCGACCAACGCCTGCGCGAGGAAGCCGACGCGGCCAAGCCGCAGAACCCGGCCGCCGACGGCAAGTTCGACCCGAGCTGGGAAGACCACGAAGACCCGCACGAGCGGGTGGCGGAGCTGGCCCGGTCGGGCAGGCTCGACGAGGAGACTATCTGCGAAGCACTGGCGATGGGCGACCGTCGCTTCGTCGCCGCCGCGCTCGCCTTTCTTGGCGGCGTAGCGGAGGAGATGGTGAGCAAGGCCGCTTCCCTGAGCAGCGCCAAGGGCATCGTCGCGCTCACCTGGAAGGCCGGCCTCAGCATGCACCTGGCGGTGCAGTTGCAGCTTCAGTTCGCCAGGGTCGCGCCCGACACCCTGCTGCGCCCGGTTGCCGACGACGGCTTTCCCATGAGCCGCAAGCAGCTCGACTGGGAGCTGGAGTTCCTGTCGAGCATGGGTGCCTAAACCCTTATCGGGTCATATTGACCGGATGAGTGTTTAGCGGCGCGAGTCAGCCCGGCCAGATGGCGGTGCCGAGGCCGGGCTCGGTGAAAATTTCCAACAGCAGCGCGTGCGCCGTGCGCC
>JAZFQY010000090.1:0-3995 GCA_036445355.1 Alphaproteobacteria bacterium | reverse complement strand
AGGCGCACGGCGAGGCCGATATCGGCGATGATGCCGCCGATGGTCTCCAACGCCTCCTTGACGCGGATGGAGCTGACATTGGCGAAGCGATCGAGGATCGCCGTCTCTAACGCCAGCTCGACCTCGGGCTCGGCGTAGACCGTGGCCAAGTGGGTCTGCGGCGCCTGCTCGAGCACGCCGGGGGAGAACATAATGACGAAGTTTATGCCCAGCGTGGCCCAGTCGATCTGGCGCAGATTGGCGATCTCGCCCGAGATCTCGCGGCCGAGGATGTTGACGGTGAGCGTGTCGCCGATGCCGATGCCGAAGCCATTGGCGATCTCGGCGTCGAGGCTGATGAGCGGCGTGCCGGAATAGTCCGCCGGCCACCACCGGCCGGCGACGATTTTGTTGTTCTCCGGCGGCGTTGCCGACCAGGTGATGCCGCGGTCGCCGCGCAGCACCCATTGGGCATCGGGTGCGACCACGGCCTGGCGTGCCGGCACCCCGTCGATGGCGACGACGCGGCCGCGCAGGATCGGCACGTTGTGCACCCGGCGCACGCCCTCCGTGCCTTCGGCGAGGGCCCGGAAGTCGGCGATCTGGTCGGCTTGGATGTCGATGAAATAGAAGCCCGGCGCCTCTTCGAGCAGGGACTCGTTGACCATGCGCCCGAGATTGCCCTCGATCATGGCGATCGCCACCAGAACCGTCAGCCCCAGCCCCAGGGACAATACCACGCTCGCCGTCGGCGCGCCCGGCCGGTGCAAGTTGGCGAGCGCCAGGCGCAGGCCCGGGTGGCGTGTGCCGTGCACGCGGCGGGCGAGGGCTGTCACCCCCAGGCCGGCGAGCCAGAAGGTCGCCAATGCCGCCGCGGCGCCGAGCACGAACCATAGGGCGAAGCGCCGCTCCTCCGCCGCCGCCACCGCCAGTGCGGCGAGGGCGAGGGCGGCGAGCCCGGTCAGGGCAACGTAGTTGCGCCGCGGCCACCGGCCCACGGGCGCCACCAGGCTGCGGAACAGGCTACCCGCCGGCACCTCGCAGGCGCGCGCCACCGGCCAGATGGAAAAGGCGAGCGCGGTCAAGAGGCCGAAGGCGGCGGCCAGTGCCAATGGCTCCGGATAGAGGGCCGGGCGGGCGGAGACCGGCAGCAGGTCCGCCAGCGCGACGGCGGCCGCGAACGGCGCCAGCGCACCGAGTGCCAAGCCGAGGGCGATGCCGACGCCGGCCAGGATCAGGATCTGCGCCAGGTAGGTACGGAAGATGAGCCGTATCGGCGCGCCGAGGCACTTCAGGGTGGCGATGATCGTGGCCTTGCCCTCGAGATAGCTGCGCACGGCGTTGCCCACTCCCACCCCGCCGACCAAGAGCGCCGTCAATCCGACCAGGGTCATGAACTGGGTCAGGCGCCCGATCAGCCGCTCGAGGCCGGGGGCGGAGTTGCTCATGTCGCGCACTCGCCAGCCGGCGTCGGGGAAGGCGGCGTTGAGGTCGGAGATCCAGGACGCGGCGCTTCGGCCCTCGCCCAAGCGCAGCCGGTAGAAGTAGCGGATGAGGCTGCCGAGGGTCACCAGCCCGGTCTCCGGCAGCGCCTCCGTCGACAGCAGCACGCGCGGGCCGAAGGCGAAGCCGCGGGTGCCGCCGACGCGGTCCGGTTCCCGCACGATGGCGGCGCGCACTTGGAATAAGGCCTCGCCGATCTTGAGGCGTGCGCCGACCTCGACGCCCAACCGCGCCAGCAGGTTGGGATCGACGGCGAGGCCCCAGAGGCCGTTGCGCCGGCCGAACAGCGCCGGCGGCGTCAACGGCGGATCGGTCACCAGCTCGCCGTAGAGGGGGTAATTGCCGTCGATCGCCTTCAGCTCCACGATGCTGCGCCCATCTCCGTCTACCGGGCGCGCCATGGCGTGCAGGTCGACCGCCAATGAGACCTCGCCCGCCGCGTCGAAGAAGGCGCGTTCTTGCTCGTTCGCCGGTCGCTGGGAAAGGCGCACCGACACGTCGCCGCCGAGGATGGCGCGCGCGTCCTCGGCCAGCCCGGTCGTGATCGCCCGAGACAGCGAGCCGACGGCGGCGATGGCGCCGACGCCGAGGACAAGACAGGCGAGGAAGATGCGGAATCCCTTGAGTCCGCCGCGCAGCTCGCGCCGCGCCAGCCGGAGAGCCAGGGACCAATCGTCCATGGGCGCCCTCAGTCGGCCAGCGCCGCCACGGCGTCGGGCCCGTCGGCGAGGATGCGCCCGTCGACCAGGCGCACGATCCTGTCGCAGCGCCGGGCGATGGCCGGGTCGTGGGTGATGAGAATCAAGGTGGCGCCATTTCGGCTCTGCAGGTCGAACATCGCTTCGATCACCGTCTCCCCCGTCTCGCCGTCCAGGTTGCCCGTCGGCTCGTCGGCGAGCAGCAGCTTGGGATGGGTGGCGAAGGCGCGGGCCAGGGCCACCCGCTGCTGCTCGCCGCCGGAGAGCTGGCTCGGATAGTGTTGCACACGTTGGCCCAGCCCGACCGCATCCAGCCCCTCCGCGGCGCGGGCGAAGGCGTCGCGCCGGCCGGCGAACTCGAGTGGCACGGCAACGTTTTCCAGCGCCGTCATCGTCGGCACCAGATGAAAGGCCTGGAAGACGATGCCTACCGTGTCGCGGCGGAACAGCGCCAGCTCGTCCTCGCTCATGCCGGCGAGCTCGCGCCCGCCGACGCGCACCAACCCGGCCGTCGGCCGCTCCAGTCCGCCGACGATCATCATCATGGTGGACTTGCCCGACCCCGACGGCCCGACGACTCCCACGGTCTCGCCGGCGGCGACCGACAGGTCGAGGCCGCGCAATATGTTGACCTGGCCGGCGGCGCTGCTCAAATGGAGACGCACGTCCTCCAACAGGACCATGGGCTCACTAGAGCCTTTCCCGGTCATATTGACCCATTCTGACAGAGCCATTTTGGGTCAGGGCTAGGAAAGTGCCGCAGAGCGTAGTAATCGCTACGCGCAAGTCGCTTGACGCTGCCCTGGCCCAAAATGGCCTGTCCCTCCGGGTTGTCCCGCGAGGGGCAGCCGCGGCGTTGTCTGCCTCGCCCGATGCCCCGCATCGCGCTTCGCCAGACGCCTTGCGGCCTGCCGCCTCGCGGGCACAACAGAATTGCGTCAATATGACCGGGAAAGGCTCTAGCTGACGGCGACGACATGCAGGATCCACGGACCGGTTCGAAGAAGGCGCGGCGAAAGCCGCCGCGCGCGACGGCATATGGCCAGCAATTGGCCGCGCTTTGCAAACTTTTCATGGGCGCACTCACGGCCGGTTTACTCGCCGCCACACCGGCCACCGCGGGCGAGCCCGTGCGCGAGGTGCAGGCGGCCCAGGACGCGGCCGTAATCGTTGCCTTGGGCGACAGCCTCACCGCCGGCTTCGGCCTGCCGGCCGAGGACAGCTTCACGACCCGGCTGGAGGCGGCGCTGCGGGCCGCCGGTGTGGACGCGCGGGTGATCAATGCCGGCGTCTCCGGCGACACCAGCGCCGGCGGCCGGTCGCGCCTGGACTGGGTCCTCGCCGACGCCCCGGATTTGGTCATCGTCGAGCTCGGCGGCAACGACGCTCTGCGCGGCCTCGACCCGGCCATGACCTATGCCAATCTGGACGACATCCTCGCCCGCATGCGGGCGCGCGGCATCGACGTCCTGCTCGCCGGCATGCTGGCGCCGCCCAATCTCGGTCGCGACTATGGCGACGCGTTCAACGCCATCTTTCCGCGCCTGGCAGCGAAGCACGGGGTGGCGCTGTATCCGTTCTTTCTCGACGGCGTGGCGGCGGCGCGCGACCTCAACCAGCGCGACGGCATCCATCCCAACGCCGAGGGCGTGGAGGTCATCGTCGAGGCCATCACCCCTCATGTCCTGCGCGCGTTGGTGCGATCGGGTGCCGGCGCGCCCGGCGGCTGACAGCGCCGCCACGGCCAGGATAGAAGGCGATCATGGACCCGTTCCGTCACGCTCACGCCGCCGGCGGCGACTGGGGCCTGCTGGT
>JAZFQY010000089.1:0-3744 GCA_036445355.1 Alphaproteobacteria bacterium | reverse complement strand
TGACCCGGTCGCCCTGTCAGCCATCGCCGCCCTCCGCCGCCTGGGCCAACAAATCGAATTGCGCCGTCGCCGGCGGGTCCAGCCCAAGGTGCCGGTACGCCGCCGCCGCCAGGGCGCGCCCGCGCGGCGTGCGCAGCAGCAGCCCCTGCTGCATCAGATAGGGCTCGATCACCTCTTCCAAGGTGTCGCGCTCCTCCGACAGCGCCGCCGACAAGGTCTCGATGCCCACCGGGCCGCCGCCATAGAACTCGGCGATGCAGCCGAGGTAGCGGCGGTCGAATGCGTCGAGTCCCCTCTGATCGACCTCGAGCCGGGCCAGGGACCGGTCGGCGGTCGCGGCGTCGATCGGCGCCGCGCCGGCGACGGCGGCGAAATCGCGCACCCGCCGGAGCAGGCGGCCAGCGACCCTGGGCGTACCGCGCGAACGGTGCGCGATCTCGCCGGCGCCGTCGTCGGTGAGGGCGAGGTCCATGAGCCCGGCGGCGCGGCGCAGCACCTCCTCGAGCTCTGCCGGCGCGTAGAAGTCGAGACGCAAGGAAATGCCGAAGCGTTCGCGCAGGGGCGTGGTCAAAAGGCCGAGCCGGGTCGTCGCCCCGACCAGGGTGAAGGGCGGCAGGTCAATGCGCACCGAGCGCGCCGCCGGCCCCTCGCCGATGATTAGGTCGAGCTGGAAGTCCTCCATCGCCGGATAGAGGATCTCCTCCACGACGGCGCTGAGGCGGTGGATCTCGTCGATGAACAGACGTCGCGCGGCTGCAGGTTGGTGAGGATCGCTGCCAGATCGCCGGCCTTGGCGATCACCGGGCCGGATGTGTGGCGCAAGCCGACCCCGAGCTCGCGGGCGACGATCTGGGCCAGGGTCGTCTTGCCGAGCCCGGGCGGACCGTGCAGCAGCACGTGGTCCATGGCCTCGCCGCGCTCGCGCGCGGCGCCGACGAACACGCGCAGATTTGCGCGCACCGCGTCCTGGCCGACGAAATCATCGAGCCTGCCGGGCCTGAGGCCGGTCTCCGACGCGTCGTCCCCGGCCACCCGCCCGGTGACGAGGCGCTGCGCTGCCATGGCCTTCGCGCTCACGCGCTGAGCTCCTTCAGCGCCGCCGGAACCAGCGCCTCCACACCCGCTGCCGCGCCCATCTGCCGCGCCGCCTGATGCACGGCGCCGAAGGCCTCGCTGCGGCCGAAGCCGAGATTGACCAGTGCCGAGACCGCGGCGGCGCTGTGCCCGTCGGTGTCGGCGGCACCGGCCGCCATGGACGGGGCTACGGCGCCCGCCTTGTCCTTGAGCTCGTTGAGGATGCGCGCCGCCAGCTTCGCCCCGACGCCCTCGGCCGAGGTGAGCGCCGCCTTGTCCTGGGCGGCGATCGCGCGCGTAAGCGCCTCGGCCGTGAGCGCACCGAGGATGGCGAGCGCCAGCCGCGCGCCCACCCCCTGCACCGTGGTCAGCAATCGGAACCAGTCGCGCTCGGCGGCGGCGGCGAAGCCGTAGAGATGGATATGGTCCTCGCGCACATGGGTCTCGACCTCGATCGTCGCCTCCCGGCCCACGTCCGGCAGCGCCGCCAGGGTGCGCGCCGAGCAGTACACGAGGTAGCCAACCCCGGCGACGTCGATGACCGCCCAGCCGTCGCCGGTCTCCTCCACCAGCCCCTTCAGGCGCGCGATCATGACGCCGCCCGCCAGCGGCGCCCGGTCTCGGCGTGGTGGGCGTGGCAGATGGCCACCGCCAGGGCGTCGGCCGCGTCCGGCGTCTCCACCGCCGCGCCAGGGAGCAGGGCGGCGACCATCGCCGCCACCTGCGGCTTGCCGGCATGGCCGACGCCGGTGAGCGTCTTCTTGACCAAGTTCGCGGCGTATTCGGTGACCGGCAAGCCGGCCAGGGCCGGCGCCAGCAACACGACCCCGCGCGCCTGACCCAGGCGCAGGGCCGAGGCGCGGTTGACGTTGACGAAAGTCTCCTCGACCGCCGCCTCCCGCGGCGCGTAGGTCTCGATCACCCGAGTGAGGCCGGTGAACAGGTCGCTCAGCCGCTCGGCGAGGTCGGCGCCGTCGCGGCTCCGCACCGCGCCGTCGGCGACGTGGCCGAGGCGGTTGTCCACGGCCTCGATCACGCCCCAGCCGGTGACGCGCAGCCCCGGATCGAGCCCCAATAGTCGCATGTCCGTCTCCCTCGGCCGCCGGCGCGTCACGCCGTCAGGCGCTGCATGACCTCGTCACTGATATCGAAATTGGCCGATACCGACTGTACGTCGTCGTTGTCGTCCAATGCATCGAGAAGCTTGACCAGGGTCTCCGCCGCGCCGACGTCGACCGCGACCGTCGTCTGCGCCCGCCAGATGAGGCCGGCCTGCTCCGGTTCGCCGAAGCGCCCCGCCAGCGTCTCGCGCACCGCATGCAAGTCATCGGGGGCGCAGCTCACCTCGTGACCGTCGGCGCCGCTCACCACGTCCTCCACACCGGCCTCCAGTGCCGCCTCGAACACGGCGTCGGGCGAGGCGACGCCGGGCGGATAGGTGATCTGTCCGACGCGCTCGAACATGAAGCCGACGCTGCCGGTCTCTCCCAGGCTGCCGCCATGCTTGCCGAACGCGGCCCGGATTTCGGCCGCCGTGCGGTTACGGTTGTCGGTCAGGGCCTCGACCAGGATCGCCACGCCGCCGGGGCCATAGCCCTCGTAGCGCACCTCCTCGAAGTCGGTCTCGCCGCCGCCGCCGGCGCCCTTCTTGATCGCGCGTTCGACGTTGTCCTTCGGCATGTTGGCGGTGCGCGCCGCGGCGATGGCGCCACGCAGGCGCGGATTCACCGCCGGATCGGGCGCGCCCAGCTTTGCCGCCACCTGGATCTCGCGCGTCAGTTTGGCGAACGCCTTGGCGCGCTTCGCGTCCTGCGCGCCCTTGCGGTACATGATGTTCTTGAACTGGGAATGACCGGCCATGTCCCCCTATCGCCCAATCTACGGCGGATATGGCGGCGCCTTATACCATATCTCGTGGCAGGGGCCACCGCCGCGACAGTGTCCATACCGGGCACACGCCAACCCCTCGCGGCCGCGTCGGTTCCGCGGGCGTGACCAGGCATCGTCGGATGCCGTCTCCGCTAACAGAGCAATATGGCGAGATTTGGGCGTGTACGCTGCGCGCGAGCCGTCGCACGCCGCCCCGACCTCACCCCGGCCGCCGTCGCCGGCCGCAATGCCGACCGCCGCCCCATGGCGTGTGCGCCTATTAGCGAAGCAGTAACCAGCTTCGGTTAGACCTGCGCGACGCCGTGCTGACCGCCGGGCCGATCGCCGGGCCGGCACCGCCGGGTCCGGAAACCACTCACTCGCAAGGAGCGCCGAGGTGACCAAGCCGCACGAGCAGACTACCGAGACCGCCGAGCCCGCGCCCGACCCGCGGCTGGTGCACGGCATCGTCGCAGCACTGCAAGGCCGGCTCGCCGATTACCAGTCCGCCTGCGTCGCCGCGATCGACAAGCTGGTGGGCACCCTGCGAAGAACCGTGAAGGAGCCGTCGTCGGGCCCGAGGGACGACATCATCGCCGAGCTCGAGGCCGTGCGCCGGGCGCTCGGTGCCCTCGACGCCGGACACCCCGCCCATGCCGACGAGCTCGGGACCATCGCCCGCCGGCTCAACACCCTCGCTCAGACCACCACCGCGCTACTGGCGTCCAAAGTCGCGCTGACCTCGCGCGCCGGCGCCTAAAGGACTTCACGCACCTACTCGGCGGCGTCCTTCCGGTCGAG
>JAZFQY010000088.1:0-8431 GCA_036445355.1 Alphaproteobacteria bacterium | reverse complement strand
GACGCAATTCTGTTGTGCCCGCGAGGCGGCAGGCCGCAAGGCGTCTGGCGAAGCGCGATGCGGGGCATCGGGCGAGGCAGACAACGAAGCGGATGCCCCTCGCGGGACAACCCGGAGGGACAGGCCATTTTGGGCTAGGGCAGCGTCAAGCACCTTGAGCGTAGCTGTGGCTACGCCCCGCGGCACTTTCCTGGCCCTGACCCAAAATGGCTCTGTCAGAATGGGTCGATATGACCGGAGAAGGCTCTAGCCGCCCTCCGCCGGTAGCTCGGCCACGAATTGGGGCAGGACCACGGATTTCGGCAGCAGCAGGTAGTAGGTGCCCCTGCTCTTCATGCGCCCGGCGATCCTGAGCGCCGCCTCGCCCGTGCCCCAGAACACGTCGCCGCGTACGGGGCCCTTGATGGCACCGCCTGTGTCTTGCGCCAACATCAGGCGCTGCAACCGCCCCGCGTTTGGCAGCGGGTGCTCGGCATCGAGCCACAGAGGCACGCCCAGGGGCACGAAGGCGGGGTCCACCGCCAGGCTGCGCCCAGGCGTCAGCGTCACACCGATCGCGCCGACCGGCCCGTCGCCCTCGAGCTCGCGGTAGAAAATATAGCGGGCGTTGACGGCGAAAATCTCGGCCGCGCGCTCGGGATTGGCCATGAGCCAGGCGCGGATGCCGCCCCAGGTCGCCTGACCCGGCTCGAGCTCGCCGCGCTCGATGAGGGCGCGGCCGACGGAGTTGTATTTGTGTCCGTTGTGGCCGGCGAAGCCCACCCGGACCCAGCTACCGTCGGGCAGGCGCACCCGGCCCGAGCCCTGGACGCTGAGGACGAAGGCGTCGAGGGCGTCGTCGAGCCACAGGAGCTCGGCGCCCCGGCCAGCGAGGGCGCCGCCGTCGATGGCGCGCCGCGGGTAATAGGGCTCGAGGCGCCCGCCCTCGATCCGGCCGACGATGCGCCTGCCCTTGAGCTTGGGGTCGAAATTGCCGAGATCGACGCTGACATGATCGGGCGGCACGCGGTAGAGGGGCACCTGATAGGCGCCGCCTTGTTGCCGCGCGCCCGTCAATTCCGGTTCGTAATATCCCGTGAACACACCTTCCGCGCCACCGTCGACGCGATAGGCCGCCATTTCCCGTTCGACAATCGCCTTGAGCCCACCGCCATCGGCCAGCGCAGCCACCGCGGCGCAGACCGGGCGCCAGGCGGCGACTATGCCACCGATACCCTCGGGGCCCAGGGCCCGGTCTTCCGGCTGGGCATCGAGGCGGGTGCAGGAGCGGCGCCAGGCGGGCAGGGCCTCGCCGTGATCGTCCAGGCTCCAGCCCGGAAGCTCGGCGACGGCGACCGGTGCGAGGGTGAGCCGCGGTACCGGCGGCGGTGCCTCGTCCTCGCCGCAGCCGGCGAGGAGGAGGACGGCCAGGGGCCAGGCCCGGCGCACGCTCACCATTGGGCCGCCGCGGTAGCCGCGGCAGCCGTCAATTCGGCGCCTCGGTGGCGATCAGGGTCCAGTTCGGATTTCGCGACTTGGCGTCGCGGGCGAAGGTCCAGATGTCGGTGACACTGGCAATCCGGCTGGCATCACCGTCGACTGCCTTGCCGTCGGCGTCGCGGGTGACGTTGATCTGCTCACTGACGAACTTGATCGTGATCACTGCAGTACGGTCGCTCATCGAGGCCTCGATCACGATGGCGCTGCGGATGCCGACGAGCGTCGTCTCGAGCACGTGCCCCTTGCCTTCACGCTCGGTGATGGCGCGAGCGAAATTGTCGAACACGTCCTCGCTCAGCAAGGGTTTCAAAGTGTCCGTATCGCCGGCGGCGTAGGACGTGACCACCATCTCGAAGGCAGTGCGGGAGCCGGCGCAGAATTCCTCGACGTCGAAGTTGCGATCGGCGGTCCGGATCTGGGTAAGGCCGGCGGCGAGGGGATCGGCGGCCTCGACAGCCCCGCGGCGGGCCTCTGCCGCCTCCCTTTCCGGCAGCTGGACGACCGTGTCGTCGCTCGCCTCCTTGCCCTCGACCTTCTTGGCGGCGTAGGCGTCCTTCGGCGGCCGGCGCTCGTGGCCGGTGCGCCGGCCGAGCACGCTGCGCAGACGCATCACCAAGAACGCCGCAATGATGGCGAAGATGATGATGTCTAGAAACGGAAAGGCTTCACCCATGCCACTCATGTCCTGTTACGACCGAACCTGGCAGAGGCCGAACATCTGGACCGGCCCGGGCGGCTGGGTTAGTACTGCCTTTACGTTAACGTTTCGCCAACGAGAAGGCCAGCCTTACGGCCGCCACTTGCGGCGCGTGCGCCGCCGACACCAATATATCAGGGCCTCGTCCCTAGATAGGGGCCGCCGGGGAAAAGGGCAAGCATGGGAAAAATCCTATTTCTCGCGCTTGTCGGCGTGCCGTTGCTCGAGATCGCCGTCTTCATTCAGGTCGGCGGCGTCATCGGCCTATGGCCGACCCTAGCCGTCATCGTGCTCACGGCGGTCATCGGCACCCTCCTGCTGCGACAGCAGGGACTGGCGACCCTGGGGCGCGCACGGGGTGAAATGGCCGCCGGGCGCATGCCCGTGCGCGAACTGTTCGACGGTGTATGCCTGCTGGCGGCCGGCGCATTCCTGCTGACCCCAGGGTTCGTCACCGACGCCGTCGGCTTCGCCCTGATGGTGCCGCCGCTGAGGGCCATACTCGGCCGCTGGCTGTGGCAAATGGTGGCCACGCATGGTCATTTCGAAGTCGATCTGAACGCGCAAGTCCGCGGTCGCCGTCCCGGCGGCACTGTGATCGACGGCGACTACCACGAGATCGACGGCGAGCCGCCTAGAGAAGATCCGGATCGATGAGAATCACCTTGGGCGATTCATCTTCCCGGTGAATCTGCACTAAGTATTTGATATAGTGCGGATCCGGAATTCAATTGCTCGAATTCCGGGTTCAAAGGGACACTAACTATCTGAATCTAGTGAGATTCAGCTTCCGAAGCTCGGCAAAACAATCATGCCGAACTTGGGAACCATCACATTAGCGATGACCGCCGATGATGATGCTCGTGCGTCACGGCCAGACCGCGTTCAACGCCGCCTTCGCGGAGTCGCGCGTCGATCCGGGCGTGAACGATCCGGGTCTGACCGCCCTCGGCCGCCGGCAGGCGCGCGCCGCCGCGACAACCCTCGCCCAGGCATGCGCCGCGCGGCCGATCCTGCGGCTGCTCGCCAGCCCGTACCGCCGCACCCTGGAGACCGCCGACATCATTGCCCGCGTTCTCTGCATGCCGATCGCCCTTGAGCCCTTGCTGCGGGAGCGGGCCGCCTTCGCCTGCGACGTGGGCACGCCGCGCTCGGTCCTGGCGGCGACCTGGCCCGGCATCGACTTCGGCCAACTCGACGAGATCTGGTGGCACAGGCAGGACCTGCATGGTGTCGAGCCCGAGGAGACCCTGCACCGCCGCTGTGACGCTTTCTGCACGGCGATGGCGGCGAACGGCGAGAGGGCGGTGGTCTTCTGCCATTGGGGCGTCATCCGCGCCCTCACCGGCGAGACCGCCGCCAACGGCGCTGTCGTCGCCTACGACCCGTCGCGACCTCAGGCCGGCGGTTGAGTCCCGGGTCGGGGTGCGGCGTTGCCGCGCCGCACGATCCGTGCTAGCCGGGGTGACGCGAGTCTGCGGCGCGTCCGTTCCACCCCATCCAGGAGCCCGCAATGGCAGAGTTCACGCCGGAAAGTTCGACCGCGGCTTCGAGCGGCAAGACCGAGCAGGCGCCGCCCCTCCTGGTCAATGCCCAGTACGTCAAGGACCTGTCGTTCGAGAACCCGCGGGCACCGGCGAGCCTGTCCGACGGCCAGCGCCCCAACCCGAACGTCAACGTCGCCATCGACGTCAACGCCCGGCGCATGCAGGAGAAGCGCTACGAGGTCGTGCTCTCGATCCGGGCCGAGGCGAGCCACGACGAGGCCACCCTGTTCCTCGCCGAGGTGCATTATGCCGGCCTGTTCACCATCGGCGATGTGGCCGAGAAGTCGATCGAGCGCCTGCTTCTCGTTCACGCGCCGCATCTCCTGTTCCCCTTCGCCCGCGCGATTATCGCCGACAGTGTGCGCAACGGGGGTTTCGCGCCATTGATGGTGCATCCTATCGATTTCGCGTCCCTCTACCGCCAGCGCAAGCAGGAGCGGGCGGAAGCGCAGAAGGGCGACGGAAAGGATGGCGACGGTCGGCCGAGCGACGGCGAGGGGAGCGAGCCCGCCGCGGTTTAGTGTCCTGAATCCGGAATTCGATTTATCGAATTCCGGGTTCAAAGTGACACTAACTATCTGAATCTAGTGTGATTCAGTTTCAGAAGTCCGGCACAATAATTATGCCGAACTTCGGAACCATCACACTAGGGCCTTTTCCAAAGCCGAACGGGTGCGACCCCGCCGCGGCGACCGGTCCTAGCCGCGCCAGATGGGGTCGTTCAGCCCGTCGAGCAACCGGGTGTGCGCCGCGTTCTCCGCCTCACTAGGTGCGTGGGGGCGGGGGGACCGCACGGGTCGCTCGCCGGGGGGCGCGTCGGCGATGGCGCGCGCGGCCGCCAAGCCCAGGTCCGGTTGACGGCCGCCTATGAGCTCGAGATAGACCTCCGCCAGGAGCCGGGCATCGAGCAGGGCGCCATGCAGGGACCGGTCGGAGAGATCGATCTCGAAGCGCTGGCACAAGGCGTCGAGGCTGGCCCGTGCGCCGGGGTATTTGCGCCGCGCCAAGACCACCGTGTCGATGGCGCGCCCGGGCACCAACGCCGGTCGACCGACGCGCGCCAACTCGGCGTTGAGAAAGCCCAGATCGAAGGACGCGTTGTGGATGACCAGGCGCGAGTCCTCGAGAAAGGCCAAAAACCGATCGACGATCTTATCGAAGGTCGGGTGGCGCCGCAGGAACTCCCCCGACAGCCCATGCACCCGCAACGCGTCCTCGGGCACGTCGCGCTCGGGATTGACGTATTGCTGATAGGTGCGCCCGATGGGCAGGTGATTGATCAGCTCGATGCAGCCGATCTCCACGACCCGGTGACCCGACCCCGGGTCCAGGCCCGTGGTCTCGGTGTCGAGGACGACTTCCCGCACGCTGTCTCCTGTCCCGTCGGATCGCTCGGCCGGTTCCGTGTGCCGGTGCGGCGCGGCGGCCATTGGCGACCCTTACGCCGTGATAATGACCTCGCCACCCGGCTCAGGGCGCGCAGTGTATAGGGCCTTCCGGCGCCGGAGACCACAACATAGTCCGCCCAGCGGCGCTTGACGGCGTCGGGCACCTGGCGCTCGGCGATCGCCCGAAACTTGGCCTCGGTCATGCCCGGACGGGCCAGCACCCGCATCCGCTGGAGCAGGGCAGAGGCGGTAACGACGATGACCGCATCGAGGCGCGCCTCGGCGCCGGTTTCGTACAGGAGCGGGATGTCGAGCACCACCAGGCGTGCGCCCTGCCGGGCGTGCCGGCGCACGAAGGCATGCTCCGCAGCACGCACCAGCGGGTGGAGAATGCGCTCGATTTGGGCGAGCCGAACCGGTTCGGCGAAGACGAGGTCGCCCAGCATGCGGCGATCCACCGCGTCGCCGCGCGCGGCCTCGGGAAACACCGCCGCCACGGCCGCCGCGGCCGCCCCGCCGGGCGCCAGCAGCCGGTGCACGGCAGCGTCGGCGTCGTGCACGGGCACGCCCAGGCGCCGAAGCAGCGCCGCCGCGGTCGACTTGCCCATGCCGATTGAGCCGGTGAGGCCGGCGATGACCATCGCCGGGGTCAGCCGATGCCGGCCGGCCGTGTCGAGCCGCCGCGCATCAACCGAGCAGTACGCCGTGCTCGCGCAGGAACTGCAGCAACGGCAGCAACGGCAAGCCGAGGACGGTGAAGTAGTCGCCGCGGACGCGCGCAAAGAGCTGTGCCCCGAGACCCTCGAGCCGATAGGCGCCGCCGGAGCGGCATGCGTCATCGCCGACGGCAGCCAGGTAGCGATCTATGAACCGCTCGCTCAGCCGGCGCATTTCCATCTCCGCCATGTCGCTGTGGTGCCACAGCCGCCGCGCATCGCGCACCACGCACACGCTCGCATGCAGACAATGAGTGCGGCCGCTAAGCTCACTCAGCTGGGCACCGGCATGTGCCGGATCCGACGGCTTGTCATACAAGGTGCCGTCACATTCGAGGACCTGGTCGGCGCCAATCACCAGCGCCTCGCGGTACCGGGCAGCGACGCGTCTTGCCTTGAGTTCAGCCAGGGTCTCCGCGACGGCCACCGCCGGCGCCCCTTCGGCACGCAGCGTGACCTTGACCTCCTCCTCGTCGATGCTTGCCGCCTCGGCCCGGTAGGGCACGCCGGCTGCCGTGAGCAGCGCCGCACGCGACAGGCTTGCCGACGCCAAGATGACGGTTGTCGCGGCTTCACCCACGAACTCAGTCATCGGTGCTGCCCTCGGCGACGAGCGCGTCGGATTCCTGCTCGCGCCGCCGCAATAGCATGCGCATGATCTCTGCCGCGGTCTCTTCGATCGAGCGCCGGCTGACGTCGATCACCGGCCAGCCGCGGCGGCTGAAGTGACGCCGCGCCTCGGCAACTTCGGCACCCACCGACTCGAGGTCAACATAAGCAGTGCTCGGATCCTGGTGCAGCGCCAGCAGCCGCGTGCGACGAGTCTCCACCAGGCGTCGTGCATCCTTGTTCAAGCCGATGATCAGCGTGTCCTCGATCGTGTCCAGTTCCGGCGGCAGACCGAAACCGGGCACGAAAGGGACATTGGCAGCCTTCATTCCCTGGTTACCGAGATAGAGCGACGTGGGCGTCTTCGACGTGCGCGATACACCCACCAGAACCACGTCGGCCTGGTTCAGGTCGCTGAGCGCCTGACCGTCGTCGTGCTCCATCGACCAGTCCATGGCTTCGATGCGTCGGAAATAGGCGGCGTTCATTTCGTGCTGGCGACCGGGACGTCCGCTCGCCTGCGCGCCGAGATAGCTGCCGACCGCCAGGATCACCGGGTCGAGCACCGGGATGCCCGGCACCTTCAGGCGATGACACGCCTCCAAGAGTTGCGTGCGCAACGCGGCGTCAACGATGGTGAAGATTACTGGCCCGGGATGCTGGGCTATATCCTCGATGACTTGTTCTATCGCCCGTGCCGTACGCGCCATCGGCCACATGTGCTCGGTCGGCGTCACCTCTTCGAACTGGACGAGGCAGGCTCGGGCAACAGAACGAATTGTCTCGCCGGTAGAGTCAGAAACGAGGTGGAGGTGAAAGGCAATCATCAGTCATCCACATCATGCCAGGGACTACCAAAGCTTATTGGGCATAACCCAACGTCCCAGCGAAGCACTGGAATTTTGCTCCCCGATCTCATACTAGCTGCCCCACTCCTATTCGCATGGGTACAAAATTTTACGCCCCCGGGAGTAATCTTCCTGTCTCTTGACAAGCGATTTCGATCTTGCCCAACTTCCCCATTTCCCACAACGCCCCTTGCATCCCGCCGGAGCCGACGATCATTCATACGCACAGGTCTATCCACCGCTCGGTATTCACACGGCTCTTGTCGGGACAAAGCCGGGATTGTTTCATAAGCCCCGCTTTTCCACTGACCAACTACTACTACAGTTCTTTTAGAATTGATTTAGACTCATTATGAAAGAGTACACCGCATCGGCGCGAAGCGGCGCGCTAGGACCAGTGCTGAAATTACATGGCAGATCATGGCAAATTACTGACCACCGCCCTGCGAGGCGGCAAGACCGTGCGGCCGCCGATCTGGCTCATGCGTCAGGCCGGTCGTTATCTGCCCGAGTACAGGGCGGTGCGGGCGCAGGCTGGATCCTTCCTCGAAGTGTGCTACACGCCGGACCTGACGGTGGAAGTAACGCTGCAGCCGATGCGCCGCTTCGGCCTCGATGCGGCGATCCTGTTCTCGGACATACTGGTCATACCCGATGCGATGGGGCAGGAAGTGACCTTCATCGAGGGTGAGGGACCGAGGCTCGAACCGGTGACCGGCGTCGATGGGCTCGGGCGCCTGTCGGTTGATGGCGTCACCGGCTATCTGACACCGATCTATGAGAGCGTACGCCGGCTGCGCGCCGAGCTGCCGGCAGAAACGGCGCTGATCGGCTTCGCCGGCGCGCCGTGGACGGTAGCGACCTACATGGTCGAGGGCGGTGGCAGCCGCGACTACGCATACACGAAGCTGTGGGCGTATGGCGATCCCGACGGATTCGCGAGGCTGATCGACATGCTGGTGGAGACGACCACCGCGCACCTGATCGCGCAGGCCGAGTCCGGCGTTGACGCAGTGCAGCTGTTCGACAGCTGGGCCGGTATACTACCCGAGGCCGCGTTCCGGCGCTGGGTCATCGAACCCACGGCACGGATCATTGGCGCCTTTCGGGCCCAGTGTGCCCATGTGCCAGTGATTGGCTTCCCGCG
>JAZFQY010000087.1:0-10535 GCA_036445355.1 Alphaproteobacteria bacterium | reverse complement strand
ACGCGCCACAACCTGCTTGCGGCCTACCGGGTGGACGAAACTCTGATGGCCCTGGCCAAGCCCGACGCCATATTCATGCATTGCCTGCCGGCCTACCGTGGCGAGGAGGTCAGCGAAGCAGTGATCGACGGTCCCCGGTCGGTGGTGTGGGACGAGGCGGAGAACCGACTGCATGCCCAGAAGGCCATCCTCTACTGGTGTCTGGTCGGCGAGCCGGACAATGCCTGAGCCGGCCACAGCCCCAAGCGACGACGTGGTGCAGCCGTTCCGGCTCGGCCCGTCGGGAACGGATGGGCCGGGTATCGGCGGCCGCATCGTCCGCCTGGGGCCCCTGGTGGACGACATAATCCGCCGCCACGACTACCCGGAGCCGGTGGCGCGGCTGGTCGCCGAGGCCCTGGCGTTGACTGCGGTACTGGCCAGCGCTCTCAAGTTCGACGGCGTCTTCACCCTCCAGATCCAGGGCGACGGGCCGGTCTCCCTGCTGGTGGTCGACGCCACCAGCAGCGGCGAGATGCGCGCCTATGCCAAGGTCAAGACGCTGCCGGAGGCCAAAACCGGCGCGCCCGTACCCGCACTGCTCGGCCGCGGCCACCTGGCGTTCACCGTCGACCAGGGTCCGGAGACGGAACGCTACCAACGCATCGTCGAGCTCAATGGCGACAGTCTGGCCGACTGCGCCCAGCACTATTTTCGCCAGACGGAGGATCTCGACGCCGCCATCCTCCTCACCGCCGGCCGCTCGCATGGTGATGGCTGGCGCGCCGGCGCCCTGTTCCTGCAGCGGCTGCCCAAGGAGGAAGGCCGGGTGCTCGCCTCCGATGACGCCGACGATCCGTGGCGCCGCGCGATGCTGTTGCTGGCGACGGTCGCGGAGAGCGAGATGCTGGACCCGAACCTCGACCTCCTGCTGCTGCTCTATCGCCTGTTCCACGAGGACGGTGCCCGGGTGACGCCGCCGCGCCCCTTGAAGCGTGGCTGCCGCTGCTCCCGAGAGCGCATCGGTGAGGTGTTGAAGCTATTGCCCCGGGCCGAGCTGGAGGACCTCAAGATCGACGGCCGGCTCGAGGTCACCTGCGAGTTCTGCAACCAGACGGAATGTTTCGACGACCGCGAGATCGAGGCCCTGTTCGCCGGCTGAGCCCAAGCGAGTCCGTCGGGACTGCCAAGGAGAGTCGCATGCGAACCCATCTACCGCGCTTTGCCATCTGTCTCTTTGTCCTCACCGGGTGCCAGGTCGCGCCGGAAAAAGTGACATTTCCCGAGCCCAACTACGCCCATCTCGGTCAGATCCAGCTTGCCGTCGACGTGGTCGAGGTGGTTGAGGCCTACCGGCCGACGTTCGAGGCGCCGAACGTGGAGCACTTGCTTCCGGTGGCGCCGATGGCCGCGGCGCGTGCCTGGGCGCTCGACCGGCTGGCGGCGGCGGGCGGCGATCGCAACCGCGCCGTATTCACGATCCACGATGCAAGCGTGGTCGAGACAAAGCTCGAGACCGGAAGCGGCGTGCGCGGCGTGTTCACGGTCGATCAGTCCGAACGCTATGACGCCCAGCTCAGTGTGGAGCTGAACATCCTCGGCCCCGGCGGCGGCAGTAGGGGCTCGGTCACGGTCACCGTCAAGCGGGCGCGCTCGGTGGCCGAGAACATCACCCTGAGCGAGCGCGACCAGGTCTGGTACGGGCTGACCGAGGCCCTGATCGACGACATGAACCGGGAACTGGAGTCCGGCATTACCGCGTATCTCAAGTCATATTTGCGTTAACCCGGCGCCAGCCACCTAGCGCCGCCGGGGCCGCGCATGTTAGGATACTCTACTAATCGCGCCCGATCGAACTTCTGGCGTTGAGACGACCGCCGAGCCGGGTATTCGCCGAAAGTCCGGCCGTGGGCGGGCAAAATCGTGGTTTCAGGGAGGACACGCAATGACAGGTAAGAAATTGGATGTAACCCGACGCACGGTGCTCAAGGGCTCGGGCGCGGCGCTCGGCCTGGCGGCCGCCGGTTCGGTCAGCAGGGCCTTCGGCCAGGCCTATCCGTCGCGCACCATCGACGTCGTCGTGCCGACCCGCGAGGGCGGCGGCGCCGACCGCAACCTGCGCGCCGTCACCGGCGTGTGGAAGAAATACCTCAAAGGGGCCGTTTTTGAGGCCGCGTTCTTCCCCGGCGCCTCGGGCCGGGTCGGCTATGAAGTCTTCATGAACAAGCGCGAGCCGGACTGCTACAACCTGTTGTTAGGCAATATGGGCCCGGAGGTCCTGAACTGGGTCGTGCAGCCGCCCGAGTCCTTCAAGTTTCCAGGCGACTACCAGTATTTTGCCCGCGTCGATGTCGACCCCAGCGTCGTCTTCGTGCAGGTCGACGGCCCGTTCAAGACCATCGACGACGTGGTCGCGGAGGGCAAGAAGCGGACCTTGAGCGTCGCCACCAGCCGCCTGGCGCATCCGGCCTCGGTGGGCATCCTGGCCCTGGGCGAGGAGACCGGCGCCAAGTTCAACCTGATCCCGCTCTCCGGCGGGCGCAACACGCTGGCCGGCGTGGTGACTGGCGAGACCGACATCGGCGTTCTGCCCTCGGGCAGCGTCGTCACCCGCGGCGACGTGGTGCGTACCCTGTTGGTGTTCAACGATGTGAACACGCTGGGCGAGCGCCTGAACAACGCGCCGACGGTCAACGACCATTTCGGCACCAGCCTGCCGCCCCTGGTTTCGGCGCGCGCTTTCGCGCTCCACACTAAGGCGATCGAGGACTTTCCGGACCGGTTCGCGTTGCTCAGCGAAACAATTCAGCAGGTGTTCACCGATCCCGAATTCAAGGCGGCGATCGAGAAGACCGGCGCCCCGTGGGAGAACATCAAGTACGGCTCGCCGGCCGAGTGCAACGCGTATGTCGAGGGCATCGTCGCCATCGGCAATCGCTTCAAGTCGCTGCTGACCGGCAAGGCCTGACGCCGGAGCGACCGTATTGGGCAGGCCGGGGCGCCCTGAAGCGGCGCTCCGGCCGCCTTTGCGGGGCCGTGGTGCTCTGTAGTCGTCAGTGCTTTGCGAGTTCCGCGTTGCCTTTCCTTCGAGATGCGCTCTCTCGGGCGCTCCTCGGGATGAGGCGACGCCTTGGAGCCAACTTTTGCCTCTTGGTGATGAGACCGCGATGCGGTCGTCTCGAACCATGAGGCATAATGCACCGAGTTACGCGTCAGTTTAGTCGTGGGGGTTGGACCGGGTGAGCGAGACGAACGACACACCTAATCCGGAGAAGAAGTCCGTCGGCGGGGACATGATCATCCCCGCCGCCGCCGTCGGCTTCACGCTCTATTACTTCTCCACCATCATCGACTCGCCGTGGGAGGCGCAGGTCAACGCCTTTTTCATCGGCACCATCCTGATCGCGCTGGTCGCGGTCATTGTGGCGACTTCGGTGTGGGCCGCGATCAAGGGCGAGGTCGACTGGGGCTTGGAAAATTTGATCTCGCCCAGCGGTTTCGTCCCCAAGCGGCTTGCGCTCCTCGCCCTGACCTTCGCCTACATCTTGGGGCTCGAGTGGGGCGGCGGCTTCACCCTCACCACCTTTGTCTTCCTGGTGGCGGCCATGGCCCTGCTCAACAACGGCCAGCGGCTGCGCCTCATCCTCGGCCTGTCCGCCTGCCTGGCGCTGGGCGGCTACGTGATGTTCATCCTCGCCTTCGAGACCCGCTTCGCCGCCGGTCCGTTCGAGTGGCTGGTGCAGGCGCTGTTCTGACATGGAACTGCACTGGGACCTGCTGCCGGGCCTGTTCGCGCACACCATGGGATTTTGGTGGGTGATCATACCGGCGATCGTCCTCGGCCTGGTAGTGGGCGCCATCCCCGGCTTCAGCGCCGCCAACACTATCATCATCCTGCTGCCCCTGACTCTGGTGGTGGACGTGGAGATCGGGCTCGTTTTCATGGTGGCGCTCTATTGCTCCTCGCGCATGGGAGCGGGCATCCCCGCCATCCTGGTGAATATTCCTGGCACCGCCGGGGCGGCGGCGACGCCGCTCGACGGCTACCCGATGGCGAAGGCAGGCTTGGGCCAGCAGGCGCTGGCCATGTCCTTCGTCGCCTCCACCTTCGGCGGGCTCATGACTTCCATCCTGGCGCTGGTGGCGCTGCCCTACCTGGCACGGTTGGTCTTCTACCTGCACAGCGTCGAGATGATCGTGGTCATGCTGTTCGGCATTTCCTTGATTGCCGCCATCGCCGCGCGCGACACATTGAAGGGCCTCATCGCCGGCATGTTCGGGCTGATGATCGGCTCCATCGGCGCCGACCACGTCTACGCCACGCCGCGAGGCACCATGGGCTTCTTGGAGCTCTACGACGGCGTGCCCCTGATCCCGGCCCTGGTGGGGCTGTTCGCCATCTCCGAGGCGTTCCTCATCATCGAGGGCCAGTCCATCCTCACCCGGCGCGGCCGCGAGCTTATGCAAAGCACGGGCTGGGCCGGCACCATCGAGGGCATGAAGACCGCATTCGGCCGCTGGTGGCACATCTCCTGGACCGGCGTCATCGGCCTCATCGTCGGCATCGTGCCCGGCGCCGGGGCGAGCATCGCCGCCTTCGTCGCCTACCAGCAGTCGCGCTTCTTCTCCAAGACGCCGGAGCGCTACGGTACGGGACATCCGGAAGGGCTGATCGCGCCAGAATCCGCCAACAACGGCGTCACCGCGGGCACGCTCATTCCGCTCCTGACCCTGGGCATTCCCGGCGGCGCCACCGCCGCCATCATGCTGGTGGTGATGCAGTATCACGGCGTCGTGCTGGGGCCGCGCTTGTTCTCGCTCACACCGGAGCTGGGCTACGGCGTGTTCGTCGCCATGGTGGTCACCTACGCCATCATGATCCTCACCATCATGCCCCTGTCGCGTTATATGTCGCGGGTGACGGTGATCTCCACCGCATACATGACGCCGATGATCATCTCATTCACCCTCGTCGGCTCATTCGTGCCGCGCGAGTACGGCTTCGACATGTATCTGGCGCTGGCCTTCGGCGTCATCGGTTATGTGGCGCGCAAGACCGGCTACCACGTCGCGGCGATACTTATCGGCGTCATATTG
This sequence comes from Alphaproteobacteria bacterium, assembly GCA_036445355.1. Lineage (GTDB taxonomy): Bacteria > Pseudomonadota > Alphaproteobacteria > UBA6615 > UBA6615 > JAZFQY01. The sequence continues at coordinate 5,459 of JAZFQY010000087.1, read as the reverse complement.
GGACCGCTTCTGGAGCAGTACTTCCTGCGCGCCCTGCGCATCGCCGAGGGCGACATCATGGTGCTGTGGTCGTCCACCGTCGGCAATGTGCTGTGGGTGTTCCTGGTGGTCACGTTGGCGTCGCCCTACCTGCTCGATCTCCTGCGCCGCCGCCGTGCGCGGCAAACACAGGAGGCCTAGGACGGATGTTCGCGCAGGAGCAAGTTCGACTGGCGCGCCGCGTGCGGCGCGTCGGCCATCTCGACTTGGCCGGCGGCGGCCAGGTGGTGGTGGCGAACGGCACCGCCTATGTCGGCCACATGAAGCCGCCGCACGGCACCTCGATCATCGACGTCGCCGACCCGACCAAGCCGAAGATCCTCTCGACCATTTCCCTGCCCGACCCGTACTCCCACACCCACAAGGTGCGGGTGGTCGACGACGTCATGGTCGTCAATGTGGAGCAGAACCAGCGCCATTTCCTGCGCAAGGGCAACGCCATCCCCGACGTCTGCGCGCGCCTGTCGGGCTCCCTGGGCCGCGATCCCACGGGGGCGGAGGTGGCGGCGGAACTGGGCGTCGATGCCGGCGACATCGAGCTGCTCGACGCGGCGCGGAAGCGCGGCTACGGCGAGGGCGGCTTTCGCGTCTACGACATATCGGATCGGACCAAGCCGCGCCTGATTACCCACCACAAGACCTTCGGCTTCGGCGTTCACCGCTTCGACCTGGATCAGCGCTACGCCTACATGTCGACGGAGATGGAGGGCTATGTCGGCAACGTCCTGGTGATCTACGACCTGTCCGACCCGGCGCAGCCGCAAGAGGTCTCGCGCTGGTGGATGCCTGGCCAGCACCTGGCCGGCGGCGAAACGCCCACCTGGGCCGGATACGGCAACAGGTTGCACCACGCCATGCGCGTCGGCAACGAGCTGTGGGCGTCGGTGTGGCATGCCGGCTTCCGCGTCATCGACGTGTCCGACATCACGGCCCCCACGACTATCGCCGAGCACGACTACCACCCGCCGATCCTCGAGCCGACCCACACCGTCATGCCCTTGCAGGCGCCGGTGGGCGGAAGGCGCATCGCCATCGCCGTCGACGAGGAGCACGAGCATATCCCCGGTCAGCCCCACGCCTTCCTGTGGGTGTTCGACGTCACCGACCTGGGCGACATCAGGCCGCTCTCCACCTTCCATGTGAGCGAGCGGGACTCGCCCTGGAGCCGGGCGCCGGGCCGCTTCGGCGCCCACCAGTACCGCGAGAAGCTGGATGGGACGCTGGTCTACCTCACCTGGTTCAGCGGCGGCCTGCGTATCGTCGACGTGGCCGACCCGTTGCTGCCGGTCGAGGTGGGGCACTTCATTCCCGAGCCGGCCAAAGGCGAGGCCGCGCCCCAGAGCAACGACGTGGACGTGGACGAGCGCGGGCTCATTTATCTGCTCGACCGCAACCGCGGCTTCGACATCCTGGAGTTCGACGGCTAGAGCCTTTTCCGGTCATATTGACCCATTCTGACAGAGCCATTATGGGTCAGGGCCAGGAAAGTGCCGCGGAGCGTAGCCATAGCTACGCCCAAGGTGCTTGACGCAGCCCTGACCCATAAGGGCTCTGTCCCTCCGGGTTGTCCCGCGAGGGGCATCCGCTTCGTTGTCTGCCTCGCCCGATGCCCCGCATCGCGCTTCGACAGTCGCCTTGCGGCCTGCCGCCTCGCGGGCACAACAGAATTGCGTCAACATGACCGGCGAAGGCTCTAGGCCGCCAGGGTCTCGAACACGTCGTCCGCCTGCGGCCGGCCGAGCACATGCCGGTTGTGCCAAAGGGCGTAGAACAGAAGCGTCCAGGCGGCGATCCCGGCCCGCTTGCGCCGGCTTTGAAAGAGCCCGGTGACCGCCGCCGCATCGCACAGCTCGGCGACACCAGGCTGCGCCGCCACCAGCGGCCCCAGGGTCTTGCCGCGGGCCACGATCCAGGCCGCCACCGGCACCGTGAACCCACGCTTGCGCGAGAAGGCGTCGACCCCGGGCAGGCGGCGGTCGAGCCAGCCCCTGAGCAGCCACTTGCCAAGCCTGCCACGGACCTTGAACTCGTCGGGCAGACGGAACGCCACCTCGGCCACCTCCGGGTCCAGGTAGGGCGTCCGCCCCTCGACGCCGTGGGCCATCATGCAGCGATCGAGCTTGGTCAGCAGGTCGTTGGGCAGCCAGTCGGCGCAGTCCGTGGCCTGCGCCACCTGCAGCCGGCTGCGCCCTTTCACGGTGGCGGTCGCCTCCGCCGCGGTGACCCCGTCGCGCCAGCCGGACAGGCCGTGGCGAATGACGCCCAGACCGTCGAAGATGCCGCGCGCGCGCATCCGCCGGCCGCCCTGCCACCAGGGACGCATGGCGCTGCGGTAGCGGCCGTAGCCGGCGAACAACTCGTCGCCGCCCTCGCCGCATAGGATGACCTTCAGGCCGTCCTGCCGCGCCGCCGCCGCCAGCTTGTAGGTCGGCAGGGTGGCATAGTCGGCGGCGGGATCGTCCATGGAAGCGGCAATGCGCGGCAACAGAGTCCAGAAATCGTGCTCGTCGAACTCGACCTCGACCGCGGCGGCGCCGACGGCCTGCGCAACGGCGCGCGCCCGCGCCCGCTCGTCATGCACCTGTCCACCCGCGAAGCCGGCGGTATAGGCGCGCACCGGCCGATCGTTGAGCTGCGCCATCAGCGCCAGCAGGGCCGAGCTGTCGATGCCGCCGGACAGGAACATGCCATAGGGCACGTCGGAGCGCTGGTGCACCTTGACGCTGCCGGTAAGCGCGTCCTCTAAGCGCGCTATCGCCTCTGCCTCCGACCAGCCGGCGACGCCGTGGTCGGGCAGGGCCGGGCGGCGCAGGCGCTCGACCACCCGCCCGTCGCGCACCACCAGGGTCTCGCCGGGTAGCACGCGGTTGACCTCGGCGAACACGGTTTCGCGGCCGGTGGTGTACTGCAGCTGAAGCAGCGCGGCGCGGGCGGCGGCGTTGAGCGCCGGTCGTGCCAGGCCGGCCGCCGCCAGCGCCTGGATCTCCGATGCGAAGGCGAGCCCGACCGGCGTCTCGATGTAGTACAGAGGCTTAATGCCAAAGGGATCGCGCACCAGCAGCAGGCGGCCGTCGGACGGGTCGTGCAGCGCTATCGCGTACATGCCGCGCAGATGCTTAGCAAAATTGCTGCCATGGCGCGCATAGAGATGCAGCAGCGGCTCGCAGTCCGAGCGCGTGGCGAAGCGCGCATCGGCGAAATCGTGCCACAGCTCGACATAATTGTAGATCTCGGCATTGGCGACGACGGCCGTGCCGCGCGGCCCATAGAGCGGCTGGTCGCCGGTCTCAAGGTCGATGATCGCCAGCCGACGCTGCACCAGGCCGACATTGTTGGCAAAATATTCGCCGCGCCCATCGGGCCCGCGATGGGCTAGCGCATCGGCCATCTTACCGAGCACCGTCTTGTCGGGCGGCCGCCTGTCCTTGGTCATCAGGCCTGCTATGCCGCACACAGCTCAATCACCCGATGAAAGAACGCCAGATACTTGGCCACGACCACCGGCTCGCTGTGGTCTCGGCGAAAGCGAGCGTGGCCGGCCTCGCCCATTGTCCGCGCCCGCTCGGGCTCGGCGATGGTCTCGCCGAGGGACGCCGCCAACGCCCCCGCATCGTCGATCGGGACCAGGCGACCCGTCTCGCCGTCTTCGATCAGGCCCTGCGGTCCGGCGGCGGTGGCGGCGACAACCGGCTTGCTCGCAGCCCACGCCTCGAGAATGACATTGCCCAGGGGCTCGTGCCGCGACGGACAGACGCACACGTCCGCCGTCGCCATCAGCGACCCGATGTCGTCGCGCCAGCCGAGGAAATGCACCCTTTCGGCGACGCCCAGCCGATCGGCAAGCGCGCCGAGGGCGCGTCGCTCAGAACCCTCCCCCGCCAGCCACAGCCAAACCCCGGGCAGCCGCGCCAGGGCCTGCAGCAGCACGTCGAAGGCCTTGTTCTCATGCAGGCGACCCAGCGCCAGCAACAGCGGCACGCCCTCGGGCGTGCCCAGGCGCTCTCGCGCCAGCGCCGTATTCGCCGGCTCGTCGACGAAATTCGGAAGATAGTGCGCGCGCTCCGCCGCCCAGCCCTCGCGCACCAGGTAGGCCACGATGTCCGGCGTGTTGCCGACGAGATGATCGCAGTGGCGATAGTATTTGAGGTCGTAATAGCCGCCCATTCGGCCGACGAGAACGTGCCGGCCCGAGGGCGCGAAGCGGGTGGCGCGGCCCATCCAGCACAGGACCAAATCCGGCCGCAGGCGCGCGACCTCGCGCCGGAGCGCGCGCCCGGTAACGGTGTCCATGACGCCGCCGAACGGCAGCTCCATTGGCACCAGCCCGGCGGAGCCGAGGGTGCTGCGGCGGCGCCCGTCGCGGCGCATGACCACGCACTGGTCGAGGCCGGCGCGGGCCAGCGCCAACACCAGGCGGACAAAGAACGCCTCGGCGCCGCCGTATCTCGCCCCGGCCATGACCTGCATGACGCGCATGACCTAATCGTTCTCCAGCCGCGCCTTGAGATGGCTGAAGACGGGGTAGAGGCCCGCCATCAGCGCGATCAGAAAGCCGTAGGCGCCTTCGCGGTAGCCGCGGCGCAGGACATAGCACTTCCAGAAGCGCGACACGAGGCGGCGCACGGCCTGGGCGAGGCTGCCGATGTCGCCGGACTCGCGCAAGTCGCGGGCGCGGGCGCCGCTGTAATGGTCGAGACGCTTCAGCATGTCGGAGATATCGCGGTCGACATGGTGCACCATTCGCGCCTCGAGCCGCATCGCCTCGCCGCGCAGCTCCAACTCCGGGTGCACGCGCTGGCACCCCCAGCGCTTTGCACCCCTGGCGAACAGCCGCACCGTCGCGCTGACGCCCCACGACGCCCCCCATCCGTGGCGCACCAGGCGGTCGCCCACATAGTTGTCGTAGGGGATCAGGAAATGGCCGAACGGCGCCTCGCGGATGCGGGCGCGAATTTCGGCGGCCAATTCCGGCGTCACCCTTTCGTCGGCGTCGACCTCCAGCACCCAGTCCCCGACACAGGCATCGATGCCGGTGTTGCGGCGCCCCCCCTCCAGCTCCCAGGCGCCGTCGATGACGCGCGCGCCGTGCCGCTCGGCGATGGCTTTGGAGCCGTCGGTGCAGCGGTCGAGCACCACCACAAGCTCGTCCGCGAAGCCGAGCGCCGCCAGGCAGTCCTCGAGCCGGGCTTCCTCGTTGCGGGCGACGACAAGGGCCGACAGCTTCGGACCGTCGCCGCGCGCCGCGTTCACACCGCCTCCCCGCGCGCCCGGCGCCATGGCGCCACCGCTGCGGTGGCCTCGAACTCGAGCGAGCCCATCAAACTGTCGGTGGTGCGATGGTCGTAGCCGGCGGCGCCGAGGAGGTCGACCCGCCGCGGCGCCGGCAAGGCGGCGAGCACCGGCGCCGCCTGGGGCCGCTC
>JAZFQY010000086.1:0-6123 GCA_036445355.1 Alphaproteobacteria bacterium | reverse complement strand
GACACTAACGACGGCGGCCGAAATCGCCGCGTAGATCGAGGCTCCGGCGAATATATAACGATATAAACAAATATCTATATTGCGCGAAATTTAAAGGATTGTTATAGGCATATCGATATTAGGCGGCGCATCCGTGCCGCCCGCGCTTGAATTCGGAGCCGAGAATGAGCACCGCAGCCCAGCACGCCGCCGACCCGGCCGCCGACCACAGGGTCGCCGACATCTCCCTCGCCGAATGGGGCCGCCGGGAAATCGCCATCGCCGAGACCGAGATGCCGGGCCTGATGGCCCTGCGCCAGGAGTACGGGACCGCGAAGCCCCTCGCCGGCGCGCGCATCGCCGGCTGCCTGCACATGACCATCCAGACCGCCGTGCTGATCGAGACCCTCATCGAACTGGGTGCGGAGGTGCGCTGGTCGTCGTGCAACATCTTCTCGACCCAGGACCATGCCGCTGCCGCCATGGCGGCGCGCGGCGTCCCGGTATTCGCCTGGAAGGGCGAGAGCGAGGAGGAGTTCTGGTGGTGCATCGATCAGACAGTCGAGGGTCCCAATGGCTGGCGGCCGAACTTGATCCTGGACGACGGCGGCGACCTGACCAAGGTGATGCACGACAAGTACCCTGCACTCATGGTCGACGTACGCGGGCTCTCCGAGGAGACAACCACGGGCGTGCACCGCCTGTACGAGATGGCCGGAAAAGGCACGCTGAAGGTGCCCGCCATCAACGTCAACGACTCGGTCACCAAGTCGAAGTTCGACAATCTCTACGGTGTGCGCGAAAGCCTGGTTGACGGCATCAAGCGCGCCACCGACGTCATGTTGGCGGGCAAGATCGCGGTCGTCTGCGGCTATGGCGACGTCGGCAAGGGCTCGGCGGCCAGCCTGCGCGGCCAGGGCGCGCGGGTGGTGGTGACCGAGATCGACCCGATCTGCGCCCTGCAGGCGGCGATGGAAGGCTACCAGGTCGTGACCATGGACGAGATAGCGCCGGTGGGCGACATATTCGTCACCGCCACCGGAAATGTCGACGTCATCACCATCGAGCACATGCGGGCGATGAAAGACCGTGCCATCGTCTGCAACATCGGCCACTTCGACAGCGAGGTCGAAATTTCGGCGCTCAGGAACTATCGCTGGCACAACGTCAAGCCGCAAGTCGACGAGGTCGAGTTTCCCGATGGCAAGCGCCTGATCGTCCTCGCCGAAGGCCGGCTGGTTAACCTTGGCTGCGCTACCGGCCATCCGAGCTTCGTCATGAGCGCGTCGTTCACCAACCAGGTGCTGGCGCAGATCGAACTCTGGCACCATCATGATCGTTACGAGAACAAGGTCTACGTTCTGCCCAAGGCCCTGGATGAGCGGGTCGCACGCCTGCATCTCGACAAGCTGGGCGCGCACTTGACGTCGCTGACCCCGCGGCAGGCCGAGTATATCGGCATCGAGGTCGAGGGGCCGTACAAGGCGGACGCGTACCGCTACTGAGCGGTCGCCGTTGACCGCCTTGTCGCTGCCCGCGGCGGCGCCTAAATTGGCGGCGCGGTGGCCGGGATCGTCTCGATGCCAGGTGGGGCCCGCGGCCGCAGCCGGTAGGTCGGAATGACTCCTCTCGAGATCGTTCTTTCCGTCGCACTCGTCATGGTGCTCGCCCTGGCCATCGTCGCGGCGTGGCGTTGGCTCGTCCTGAGCGCCAGAGTGGACCGCCTCGACGAAGGTATGGCCCTCGCCATCGCCGCCCTCGAAAGTGGCACGGCCGGCTATATCGTCTGGCCGGCCGCCGGCGGCGAGCAGGCAACGCCGTCCCTGGCGGCGGTGATCGGCACCGGCGCCGCCGACTTCGCCGGCCTCAAGACGCTGTTCGCCGCCGAAGACGCGGCGCGTCTGGAGACGCTGGCCCATGCCCTGAGGACCCGGGGCGAGGAATTCAAGCGCACCCTGACGACGGCCGATGGGCGGCGCTCCCTGCACTTCGAGGGACGCCGCGGTGTCGGCGCCGCGGCGGATTACCTGTGGCTGCACGACGTGACCGCGGCGAGCGCCCGCATGGCGGAACTCGCCGGGCGCCTGTCCGCCCTGGCGGCGGAACGCGACGGCCTGCTGGCGATCCTCGATGCCCTGCCGATCCCGGTCTGGCGCCGGCACGCCGATCTTAGGCTGGAGCGGGTCAACCGCGCCTATGCCGAGGCGATGGACTCGGATCCCGATGCCGTCGTCGCCGAAGAGCGCGAGCTGGCGGCCGGCGTCATCGGCATGCGCGGGCGCGAACTCGCCGACCGCACCGTGCGCACCGGAGTGGCCCAGTCGGAAAGCCGGCACGTGGTCGTCGGCGGCAGGCGGCGACTCATGGAGTTCGCCGAAATCGCGACCAAGGGCGATAGCGTGGTCGGCTACGCCATCGACAAGACCGATCTCGAGGACGCCGAGGCACAGATGTCCAGGCACATCGCGGCGCATGCGGACGTGCTGGAGAACGTCACCGTCGCGATCGCCATCTACGACCGGGACACGCGTCTGGAGTTTTACAACACGGCCTTGGCACGACTCTGGGACGTGGACACGAAATGGCTCGACAGCAAGCCGAGCCTGGCCGAGTTCCTGGAGCATCTGCGCGAGAAGCGGCGCTTGCCGGAATTCGTCGACTTCCGCGTCTTCAAGGAAGATCGGTTGAAGCTGTTCACCTCGCTCATTGAACCCAACGAAGATTTGATGCACCTGCCCGACGGCCGCACCCTGCGCGTGCGCGAGGTGCCGCATCCCTTCGGCGGACTGTTATTCACCTACGAGGATGTCACCGACCGGCTGGCGCTGGAGCGCAACTACAACACCTTAATCGAGGTCCAGCGCCGCAGCCTCGACAATCTGTATGAAGGGGTGGCGCTGATCGGCGCCGACGGCCGCCTCAAGCTTTCCAACCCGGCCTATGCGCGCCTGTGGCAGCTCGCCGAGGCCGACCTCGAGGGCGAGCCCCACATCGCCGACCTGATCGAGAAGTGCCGCGACTTTTTTGTCCCGAATGGCGAGTGGCCGGAGCTCAAGCAACGGGTGATCGCGCGCATGACCGGGCGCGAGGCAAGGGCAGGGCGCCTGGAGCGCGGCGACGGCTCGGTGCTCGAATACGCCAACGTACCGCTGCCGGACGGCGCGGTGCTGCTGTCCTACATCGATGTCACCGACCGCTTCCGCGTCGAGCGGGCGCTCAGGGAGCGCGCCCAGGCGCTCGAGGCCGCCGACCGGGTGAAGACCGAGTTCATCGCCAATGTTTCCTACGAGCTGCGCACGCCGCTGACCTCGATCATCGGCTTCACCGAGATTCTGGAACGGGAATCGGTCGGTCCCCTCAACGACAAGCAGCGCGAATATCTAGACGGCGTGCTCAAGTCGAGCCAGGCGCTCTTGGGCCTAATCAACGATATCCTCGACCTCGCCACCATCGACGCCGGCTACATGGCCCTCGCGCCCTCGCGCATCGACGTGCACACGCTCCTGCGCGGCATCTACGACCTGACCGGCGAACAGGCGCGGCGCCAGCAGCTCAAGACCCGCTTCCAGTGCCGACGCGATGTAGGCACCATGGTCGCCGACGAAAGGCGGCTCAGGCAGATCCTCGTCAATCTCATGAGCAACGCCATCAATTTCACGCCGCAAGGCGGAACTATCACCCTCGGCGCCAAGCGCGAGGGCGACGCCATTGTGTTCGCGATCAGCGATACCGGCATCGGCATCCCCGCGGAGGAGCAGAGCCGGGTGCTGCAGATGTTCGAGCGCGGCAGCCAACCCATGGTGCGCCAGCCCGGCGCCGGCGCCGGACTGGGGCTGAGCCTGGTTAAGAGCTTGGTCGAGTTGCATGGCGGTACGGTCGAGATTAGCTCGAAGCCCGACAGGGGCACCCGCGTCGTTTGCCGGCTTCCCGTCGCGGCCGACATGGCCGTCGCCGCGGGCGCGGCCTGAGGCTCGGTGGCGCGCCGGCGCGCGCGCGATATTGGCCGCCTCGACGGCCCGGCGGCGACGAAGGCGCTCGCCGCGTCGTTGGCGCCCCACCTGCGCGCCGGCGACGTGATCGCGCTGGAGGGCGAGCTCGGCACCGGCAAAACCACCTTTGCCCGCGGGCTCATCGCCGCGCTGGGGGGCGTCGGCGAGGTGCCGAGCCCCACCTTCACCATGGTGCAGGCCTACGATACGGCGCCGGCGCCCTTATGGCATTTCGATCTCTACCGCCTGGCGACGCCGGCGGACGCCTATGAGCTCGGCATCGAGGAAGCAGTGGCGACCGCCATCTCCGTCGTCGAATGGCCGGACCGGTTGGGGGCTCTCCTCCCCCGTGACCGGTTGGACGTGCGGCTGGCGTTCGATGCCGAGCCGGACGTACGCCGGGTGCGGCTCGTCGGCTACGGCGCGTGGGCGGCGCGCCTGGCGGCGATCGAGAGCGCCCTGCCATCAGCCTGAAATGGACCGACTCGAGTGCTCTAAGCATTTGATATAGAGCGGATTCACGCGATTGATCGGGACTGCGAAGCGGCCTCGATCAATCACGATCCGCTCTTGGAGTGATCGTTGGTATGAGGTGCTCCCGCCCATGAGTCCTACCTGATCCCATGGCCACAGCGCCGTCGGTCTACAACATTGGAACGGGTCTGCCGTTTGTCGACGCCCTGGCCGCCGGGCTGATCGACCGATGGGGCGCCGCAGACGAGCCGCTGGCGCTGGCCCGGGCGCTTGTGCTGCTGCCGAACCGCCGCGCCTGCCGTGCCTTGCGCGACGCCTTCCTGCGCCGGGCCGGGGGCCGGCCCCTGGCCCTGCCGCGGCTCTTGCCTGTGGGCGATGTCGACGAGGACGAGCTGGCCCTGCTCGAGGCCGCCGGCCCCGGGTCCGAGGCGGACGCCGAGGTGCCGCCGGCGATCCCGCCCCTGCGCCGGCGCATGCTGCTGGCGCGGCAGGTACAGCAGTGGTCTGGGGACGCGGTCGGCGCCGACCAGGCGGTGCGTCTGGCGGCGGCACTCGCCCGGCTCATCGATCAGGTCGAGATCGAGCGCCTGTCCTTCGCAGAGCTCGCCTCCCTGGTGCCGGACGAATTTGCGCGGCACTGGCAGCTCACCCTGGAGTTCCTCGCCATCGTCACCGAAGAGTGGCCGAAGATCCTGGCCGAGGAGGGCGCCCTCGACCCGGCGGAGCGGCGCAACCGGCTGCTCGCCTGGCAGGCGCGCGCCTGGACCGCCCGGCCACCGGGCCACCCGGTGATCGCCGCCGGCAGCACCGGCAGCGTGCCGGCGACGGCGGAGCTGTTGGCGGTGGTGGCGCGCCTGCCCGAGGGCGCGCTGGTGCTGCCGGGCCTCGACACGGACCTGGACGACGAGAGCTGGGCCGCCCTCGGCCCGAGCCACCCGCAGTTCGGGCTCCGGCAGCTCCTGGCGTCGCTGGGCGTGGCGCGCAGCGTGGTCGCGCCCTGGCCGGCGCCGGGCTTCGACTTCGCCCCGGCGGCGGCGCGGCGCCGCCTCGTTGCCGAGGCCATGCGCCCGGCCGAGACCAGCGACCAATGGGCCGGCCTCGCCGGCCTCGATGCCGCCGCCCTCGCCGGCCTCGGCCGTATCGACTGCCCGACGAGTCATGAGGAGGCCGGGGTCATCGCCCTCATCCTGCGCGAGGCGCTGGAGGGCGGCGACGGCCGCACGGCGGCCCTGGTCACGCCGGACCGGGATCTCGCCCGACGGGTCGCGGCCGAGCTCGGACGCTGGCAGGTGGAGATCGACGACTCCGCCGGCGTGCCCCTCGCCGACACATCGCCCGGCGCCTTCCTGCGCCTGACGGGGCGCGCCGTCGCCGAGGCAGCGGCGCCGGTGCCCCTGCTGGCGGCGCTCAAGCATCCCCTGGCCACCGGCGGCCTCGCCCCCGGCGTCCTTCGCTCCCGGGTGCGGGCGCTGGAGCGGGCGCTTCTGCGCGGCCCCCGCCCGGCGCCGGGATTCGCGGCCCTGGCCGACGGCCTGGAGCGGCGGCAGGAGGCGGTGCCGGCGGCGCTCGTCGCCTGGACCGAGGAGCTCGCCGCCTTGGCGCGGCCCTTCGAGGCGGCGATGACCGGCTCGCCGCGCCCGCTTTCGGAGCTTTTGGGCCTGCACGTCGCCTTCGCCGAGGC